>DAOSUS010000003.1 GCA_035378955.1 Candidatus Hydrogenedens sp.
TTTTCCTATCTCTTCCTGCACACGCATTAATATATCTGCATATCGTTCTACTCGTGCTCGAATTGTTTGAACGCTCATAGACATAGATTGTCTCCTTTCTTAATGTTTATTAAAAGACATCATACATTCTTTTTATCTTCATAAATAGAAACATTGTTTGCTACTTCTTTCCAGAAAAAATCCATTTCTTGTTCCGTAGGAGTAATTCCTTTATAACCTACCTCATTTATTTTCTCTTTTAATTTTTGCTCTAAATTTAGTAATTCTTTATCTCCTTTCTTTTCCTGCAATCTTTTTACAATCTCAAGAAGTGTTTTTAAGTATTCATAATAATTACCATCCAGCCTATATTTCCTTGCCACATGTAGAGAATCACTCATTGTTATTTCTGCTTTTATCGGTTGATTTTTCATTCTATTTCTATAAAATAAAACCATAAATATAGAAGATACAGAAAATAGGATAATTCCAACACCTATGTATGCATATCTTTTGTATTTAAAAAATCGTTCATCTCTTACCTTTATTTGTAATGAAGGAACTTCCCAATAAGAAGTAGGTATAACCCGTGTATTATCTTTGATAAACTCCGTTTCCATATCCGAAGAAAGCACAATATAAGGGATTCTCATAGGACCTACTGTGTATTCCCCAGCTTCTTGAGCAATTCCCTCAATACATATTTCCAGATTTACTTCTCTTTCTGATTCTCGTGTACCCATCTTCTTAACATTCAAAGAAAGATTTTCTTTGTCATTTTCGAATTCAGGAGGGAAAAAGCAGTAAGGATTTTCTTCTTTCTCTGCTTTTATATTCACTAATATTTCAAATCTTTGTTTTGCTAAAATATTCTTATCTTTTTGTTGAATATCTACCCAATGTTCCTTCTCTGCAAAAGAACTTACTTCTAAAAAGAATATTAATAAAAAAATTATACTATAAATATTTTTCTTAGGCATATTTCAACCAAAGGGGAGTTTATGGCGTTTCGATTTCTACTGAAATTAATTTTATTATAAAAACGGAATTGTATTTATTTTGGATACAAAGGTTTAGATATTTCTGACACAGAAAGACGAATGAGAAAGCATACCACATAAAGTAATATAATTTCACTATAAGAAGATATAATATCCCTTTTTTATAAAAGGGAATTAATAAGAGATAGGCTTATCGTTTCATGAAAAAATTAGCACAATCAAAATTCAATAAAACATCAATCAAAGTTTTATGGTCTGGATTCAGACCCCTTTTTGATTATTGGGGCAATGAACTCAAAAGATTTTACCAATTTGATACATTAGTAAACTCATTTAATAATTATCTCTGTGGTAAAGATAAATTTATTATTCCCTCTATTCAAAAAGTTCTGGGAAATGCTCCTATAACCAGTTTGAAAATACATCTATTTCAAGAGGGGAAATATCAGTTCATATTTCACTTAAAAGCAGAAAACCAAAAACTAAAACAAGCCCATTTTGCCCTGGTAATTGCTAAAGATGGAGATGAATTTTCAAAAGTAGCAAAATCTGAACATCAATATCTACTTGTCCTTAACAAGAAATGTCCGGAACTTGTAGTTAAACCTTTTTCTGGTGATTATTTGTTTTTCCCGGATAGACACAACCGCAAGGAATTCCATCGAAAGATATACGCATATCTAACACAATGGCTGAATGGATTTGATGAATTGGGGGTAAATAAAAATTTACAGTTCTTTGTAAATGTTTCAAATCCTCATACTTTTTCTATAGAAGAAACCAACTGGATAAAAAGCAAGATTATTGAGACAATAATCCATCTTTATGATGATAAAAAAAGAGCCAGTATTGCTCTTCCTGAAATCGCTTCTGGTGATTTTGTTATCAAAAGAAGCCCTTCAAGACAACATCGGCTTAAACTTATTGCTTGTAGAAAAATTATAAAACCCATTTCACCTTCTGAATTAATATCTAAAATCATGACAACATCATGGCGTTGGGGAAATAATAAATTTTCCTTGATGCCAGATGAACCCCTTGATTTCTTAAATGCTTTTTATAATGTATTAGGAGAGGAAAAAGCGATAATATGGTTTAAAAATCTCTGGGAACAGGAAGTTAAATTAATTCGATATCCTGTTATACCACAGGAATACATAAAATCATTAAAAAAATTATCTACAACAAAAATTACTATGGCAACAGGTGTTAAAATTCCCATAAAAAATAAAATAAAGGAATAAAAGTAATGCCCCAAAAATCTCTTTTTATAATCTTTTGTCTTTTGTTTATTTCTCTAATACCTGCTCGTGTCTTTTCAGACCAATATCCTATTTTTTATGTTTCTCCACAGGGAAATGATAGCTGGTCTGGAACACTTCCCGACCCCACGGAGGATAAAAGTGATGGCCCGTTCAAAACATTAGAAAAAGCCCGTGATAAACTTCGAGAAATAATGAACTCTGTTGGAAAGAAAGGTGGCATTGTTCTTCTTCGTCAAGGCAGATATGAACTCTCATCGCCATTAGAATTCAATGAAGCAGATTCAGGAAGCAGTGAATTTCCTGTTGTATGGCAAAGCTATAAAGGCGAAGAGGTATACCTCATAGGAGGTAAAGAAATCCAGAATTTTGAAAGTTTTCAAGGAAATATTTATAAAGCAAAAATAGAAAACATTACATCAGAGCCACGAATTTTAATGTATAATGGGAAACTTCAAACCTTAGCCCGTTGGCCTAATCAGAGTGATGAACAAATTCCGGGAGGAATATGGGCGTTTATCACAAATGTAACTCCTGAGATAGCCAAACATGCGTTCCAATGTTCTCTCCTCCCTGAGAATTTACGGAATATTGAAATAAAAAACCTCGAAGTTGCCACTTTCTCCAATTATAATTGGGCTTTTCAAATAGCAAAAGTAAAATCCATAAAAGAAGGTGGAATTATATATATAGATGGCGAATTTAACTATGAAGCCAAAAAAGGGAGAAGGTTCTTTTTACAAAATCATATCGCATTACTTGATACTGAAAATGAGTGGTATTTCGATAAAGACACTCAAGAACTTTATTTCTTCATGCCCATAAGAGAACAAACGACAAAAGAGAAACCTATACTTGCCACATTAAATAACTTAATATATATTAAAAATGCCAAATATTTAAATTTTATAGGGTTAAATTTTCTTTGTTCTAATGATACAGGTATTACTATAGAAAACTCGGAACAATGTCTGGTCGCTAAATGTTCCTTTTCCGGTATTTACAAAACTGCAGGAGTAATAAATGGCGGTAAAAATAACCGAATTGAAGGGTGTGACCTTTTTGAATTAGGGGGTTCTGGAATTTCTGTTAATGGAGGAGATAAGAAAACATTAGAAACGGGCGGACATCAAATTATTAACAATCACATCTTTAATTTTGCAAAAATTCATAAGACATACCACCCGGGAGTTTCCATCAATGGTGTGGCTAATCGTATTGCTAACAATGAAATTCACGATTCACCACATTCTGCAATCATATTAGGCGGTAATGACCATATTATCGAATATAATAGGATATATCGTGTATGTCAGGAAACGGGCGATGCAGGTGCCTTTTATATGGGAAGAGACTGGACAAACCGAGGAAATATCCTGCGGAATAATATTTTTCATGATATTTATGGTTTTGGACTTGGGCATGAGGATTCATTGAATAATGAAGACTTTAACTATCAATATGAAACTCCTCTATGGGCTTGGGGAATATATTTAGACGATTGCACCAGCGGTGTCACGGTATATGGAAACATTCTATATCGCGTCCCTCTTTGTGGCGTTATGATTGGTGGAGGAAGAGATAATTTGGTAGAAAATAATATTTTTGTGGATTGTATCCCTGCAATTCATATTGATGCACGCTGGGATACTTATTGTTGGGATGTCATGGATGAACGATTGGAAGCCATGAAACCTAAAGAACCCCCTTATAGCATTCGTTATCCGGAACTACTTTCTTTATACCAAGATGACCGTCGCAAACCCGCTAATAATCAATTCATACGGAATATTGTATCTTACGAAAGAGATGATTTTTGTGGTATTTCTAATATGAAATCTGAAAAGGAAAGTGCCGCGGTATATCATTTATCTCCTTTTGACCCCGAAACAAATAAATTCGATTTTAACTTAATATTCCATTATGGGAAAGATGTCCGAGTTCATTGGCAAAGTTATAAGAAAGATGATTACGAAAAAATTCCTTTCGCGAAATGGCAAGAACGAAATTTTGATAATTCCAGTATCATAGCGAACCCTCAATTTTTAAGTCCTGAAAATGATGATTACTGGATTAAAGTAGATTCACTTGCATTAAAAAACCTAAAATTTCAACAAATACCTATTGATAAAATTGGATGCTATTATAACGAATTTCGTCGTTCCTGGCCTATAGAAAAACCGCAATCACAAAAATTAAGAAATCGTAAAGTCTGGACTGTTAAAATCGTTGACAATGAGATACAAATAACATCGGAAGAATTCAAACCATTAATAACCGAAGAAAAACAACAAGAATTTAATTTAGAGAAATTCGTAGCCCCGATGTTAACACCTGGAGGAATTCCATTAGAACAAGCACCTGTATCTCCACCTGAGGAGATACCTGCACCCCAGGGTGGGGGTATGGAAAGTGGTAGTTTTGACCCTATGAAATCTTTACCTCCTTTCCCAAACCCATAGGTTGAGAATATGGAAACAAACCCTTTAACAAAAGCAGTATATTATGACAGTGAAAAACAAAAATCTGTCCTTCAAGTCCCTTTCGACTTAATTCGAGCCCGAGAAATACTCTGGGGACTTGTAGGGCGTGAAATAAAAGCCCGCTATCGTTATGCGGTATTAGGTTTTTTATGGGCTATTATTGAGCCTGTTACCTTAATGTTATTACTTCTTTTCGTATTTTCTTTTGTTTTTAAGCAACGCATTCCTTCATCAGGTAATTCCGAAGTTCCGATGGCAACACAAATTTTGTGCGGATTAATTTTCTGGCAATATTTTTCCTCTTCCGTTTCAGGTGCTACTTTGTCTCTAATTAATCACCAAAATCTGGTAAAAAAGGTTTTTTTTCCTCGCGAAGTTGTTCCTCTCTCATCTGTTATTTACCCTATTGTAAATTTATCTATTGGTTTTCTCACATTAATACTAATCCATTTCCTATTGCAAAAAAGTATATCTTTACAAATTCTTTGGTTAGTTATTATCTTCCCCATATTATTCATGTTTTCTGCAGGGTTGGGGCTTATCCTTTCTGCAGGACATATACACTTCAGAGATATAGGAAACATGGTAAATGTAGGTTTAACATTTGGGTTTTATGCTTCTCCTGTTTTCTATCCGTTGGAGTGGGTTCGTCATGCATGTGATAATCAATCCCTTCCTCAATGGTTTTATTACCTGTATATTTTAAATCCTATGGCGGGAATATTGACAAACCTTCGAGAAAGTATACTTTATGGACAAACGCCTCAGTTCTCTTTTTTGATATACTCCGCAATAATCAGCCTAATTTGTTTTTCCGTCGGGATGTATATTTTTAGAAAACAATCTGCAACTTTTTCGGATTATTTGTAAACGATGAATGAACCTATTATAGAACTAAAAAACATTACTAAGGAATATCCTATACGAAGGGGTTTTCGTGACCTCCGTGGACAAGGAGGATTGTTTGACTGGGTTCGAGGTAAAAAAACAGAAAACTTTCGTGCCCTCGACAACATAACCTTTGATATTTATCGTGGCGAAACAGTTGGGATAATAGGGAAAAATGGCTCTGGGAAAAGCACCCTTTTAAAAATTATCGCAGGTGTTACAATTCCTACAGAAGGAAGAGTACAGGTCTATGGTAGGGTGGCGTCATTATTAGAGTTAGGAGCTGGATTTCATCCTCTACTTACAGGTAGAGAAAATATTTATCTCAATGCGGGTTTATTAGGGATGCGAAAAGCACAGGTTAATGAAGTCATTGAGCAAATTATAGAATTTTCGGGCATCCGTGAATTTATTGACCAACCTGTTGATACTTATAGTAGTGGGATGTATGTCCGTATCGGTTTCGCAGTAGCATCCTTTGTAAACCCGGATATATTCCTTGTAGATGAAGTATTGTCCGTAGGGGATGAGGAATTCCAACGCAAATGTCGTTATCGGATAGGTGAACTTCGGGAACAGGGAAAAACTATTGTTTTTGTATCCCACGACCTTGGCACTGTCAATGCTTTATGCAATCGTGTTTTCTTACTCGACCATGGAAAATTGATAGACCGTGGCTCTGTTTCTGCCACTATAGACTTTTATTTAAGACAGATTGGTAGAGCCGAAGGAATACATACCATTTCCGATGAAACAGGAAATCTTGAAGCCATTTTCAGCCATGGAAAAATATCTTTATTCCACTTTCAAAAGGAAATCACATCTCCATTAGGTATCGAAGGAATCGTTGTCCATCTTCAGCAGGTTCATACCTCATCTATGGGTGACTGGTCTGTTCTGGAAAGAGGAAAACAAACACTCGTTAGTAATGGTACTTTATACCGATTGCCCTTACAATGGGAATGGAAGGCAATCATAGAAAACAACTCGCTCATTCTATCGCCCACTTATAAGTTATTAAAAGAAATTCCATTACAGGCATTAGAATTCCGTATTTTCCTACCAGAGGTATATGACCGTTTCTTTTACGCAGGTAATGAAGGAAAATTTTCTCCTATTCAACCCGGAAATTTAGGTTGGGTTCCTATGGTTCCGCCCAAAATAGGCGAAAATTCTGCATTTTTACTAAGCAGTCATGAGGAATATCCTCTTTTGAAGATAGAGTTTGAATCCTGTGAACCCGGGACATCTATTACGATAGGCAATACAGACTACATAGGACGCTCACGATTTGTGAATTGCCATCTCCAGATTCCCGAAACAAGCAACCTTCAAAAGTTAGGAACTCACTCTATTGGTAATCTTAAAATTTCCATCGCAACAAAAGAACAATATGAAACATGGAAATCTTCATGGCTCCAACAAAGAACAATTCATTTAAAACATATCGAAGCCCGATTAGGCGAAGGTTATATTGAATTTATAGATAAAAATACAATGAAACATATTACTCAGGCGGTGCATTTTCACACTCAATTTCGTCTTCAAGGTATGTGGTTTCTTAGCCAGACATTCCTATGGAAAACACCTTATAGAGAAGGCAACTCATGGTTAATGGAAGGGGAATCCCAACGATTCCCTATAAAATTAAAATGGGAATTAACCCCTGACAACGAAACGGATTGTATTATCACCAAAATATGGTGTGAGACTATGGAGGAAATTGATTTAGAAGAATACAATATTTCTATAGGTTTGGTTTACCCATATAGTCAATGGGAAACAAGTTTTGAAAAAGGAACTTTCCCTGAAATTTTACCGCAACAAATAGAATACCGTCATCTAAATAAGAATTACAGTCCATCTCTTTATATAAAAGCACAAGGGGATAATTTACCTTTAATTTGTCTTTTTACCAATCAAGAAAATACCTTCCGAATGAGTCCTATTAATCCTGAATACTCTTTAGGTGCCAGAATAATCCAGGCTATTTCAACTCCTGAACAAAAATCTGTCTTTCACTTAAAGACAGGTTTGCATTTCTTATTTGATGGAGGCATTCGATTTCAAACGACAAAAAATATAAATCAGGATATTAGATAAATGAATGAAATTAAAACCTCGATAATTGTTCCTGCTTATAATGACCATGAAAGATTAATACATCTACTTCATTCATTTGATTCTTTAGAATATGAAAAACCGTATGAAGTTATTGTTATAGATGATGCTTCCTCGGACGAGACACCAGAAACATGCCAGAATTGGGCTAAACAGTGGCACCCGTATGAGTTCAGGTATTACCGTTTGCCTAAGAATAGTGGTCCTGGTATCGCTCGGAACACAGGATTAGAAATGGCTCGTGGAGATATTGTTGCTTTCACAGATTCCGATTGTAGAGTTCATCCTCACTGGTTAAGCAAAATTACCTCTGCAATTAATACAGAAAAAAAAATTGTCGGTGTAGGCGGTAGAGTAAAAGCCGTATCCGAAAAATCAATGTTTGCAAGACATTTCCTATTCCATCGTGTTTTAGAACCACCGCAAAGACTTCACTATCTTGTAACCTGCAATTGCGCTTTTTCAAAAGCACCTTTGCTTGAAGTTGGTGGTTTTGCAGGCGATATACGCAATCCCGGCGGTGAAGATATTTCTGCCAGTATTCATCTATGGAAAAAAGGATGGCGTTTTGCTTATCAAGAAGATGCCATTGTATATCATGATTTTGATACCAATCTCCGTTCCTTTATTAAAACATGGTATAACTATGGCTTTGGATGTAGTATAGTAATTCATCGCTGTCTAAATTTAGATGAAATCTATCCCAATCCAGAACAAATGCCAGATTATGAAAACTACTGGCCTGGATATCTTATGCTCCCACCTATGACGGGTATCCGTAGTGGCCTTCGCGATATGAAATATCAATGGAACAAATGCAGGCAAGAAAAATTATCTTGTAAAAATACCTTTGAAATTCTTCTACTCACTCTTTTTCAGAGGCTATCCCATCTTTCCGGCTGGAAAGAGGGTAAAAAACAAACTCTAAAAGATAATCAATCCTGATTTTACAACAATCAAACCTTCCCGGCACGGATATACAGCCATTCTTTTACTCGTTTCAAAGCGGAAGAAAAACCCTCTTTTTTTATTCGATTTAAAAAACGAACTATTAATAGGATTGGGTTCTTTGTGGTCTTCTCCCCCATTGTTTTTAATTCTTTCCTGATGTTCTCACTCCGTTGTCGAAGTTGAGAGGGACAATTAATACAAATATCGGGAATAGCCTCTTTTTTCTGCAATTGTTCCCTGATTGTATTAAAAAAAGGTCCCTTCCAGATTTCTGATAAAGAATAATCGTGAACCGATGGATTGTCTTTATTCCAGAACATACAACAAGGACTGACTTTCCCATCTGCTGAAATAGTCATTGAAAGCACGGGTTCAAAGCAATAAGTTTCTACGAAACGGTCATTATTATTTCTTCCATTCTTCAAGTCATTTTTATCATCATCTTTATTCTGTCCGTTGTTTACATTTTCAAAACTTTCAAGCACAGAATCAAATGTATGATAAAGTCCGGCAATTTCAGCCTTTGCTTTTGCAGATATAAGTATTTCTTTACATCTCTCTACTTCTTCTTTTTCTAATACAAACTGTTCTGCTTGTTTATTAAAGGGTTGAACTAATGTAGCGTGTATACCCCCACAACCTGTTTCCACTGCTAAATCAACCATTTCTTTTAAATACAGATAATTTTTGTTTGTTATGGTAACATTGATGCCCAAATCTGGTATTAAATGATTCCTGTTTTGACTTATATACATTAAATTTTGAAAGGCTTTCTCAAATGTCCCTTCACCACGAATAAAATTATTAATTTCTGGGTTGGGACCGTCTATACTAAAAATTATCTGGTCCCATTTTAAAGAAATCAATTTATCCATTTGTTCTTTCTTAAATAAAGTCCCATTGGTATGCAGCACACAAAACATTCCTCTCTGCTTAGCAAATTCAGCTAATTTTATTACAAGATTTCCTCGAACCATAGGTTCTCCCCCACCGACAATATACAAATGTCTGGCTTCCATGGCAATGGATTCTTGCAATAGTTTCATCCACATTTCATCTGATAGTTCTTTTTCTATCGTTTTAAAATCTTCTTCCCATTGCCAGCATGTCAAGCATCGTTGGTTACAGCGATTCGTAAGAAAAAAAACAATTTCATATAACGGGGCTTGCCTTTCAACACAATATCGTAATAAATTGGAACATTCTTTTTCGTAAGCCATATTTTTCCTTCTTTATTCAAGCAATATTCTTCAATTTATATTACACTATTATTCAATGGTATACTTTAATATATTATCATCACAATTTTCAGAATTGAATAATATAATAACCATGATAGAGAACTTTTATAACTGGGAACAGATTACAATTTGTGCTACTTCTTGTTGTAATTTGCAATGCCGAATGTGTCCTGTTATTACCCGTAATAAAAAAAGTCTTACACAAAAGCAGGCATTGCATATTGCAGATTTTGCTTTGCGTAAAAAAGTAAAACGAGTTGTTATTGGAGGTGGCGAACCCACTTTGCTACCTTATTTGAAAGAATTAATTGACACCCTTTCCCAAAATTCCGTAGAAATTTGGATTCTTACAAATGCAACAAGACTTTCTGAAGATGATATTCGTTATTACGCAGAACATCAAAATGTCATTTTAAATATATCTATTGACGGTGTTGGTAATGTCCATGACTACATACGAGGAGAAGGGAATTTTGAGAAAACAAACAAAGTATTTTTATCGTTGATAGAAAACGGTGCTAAGGTTGCTGTAAATACTGTCATTCAAAAAAGTAATTTTACCCATTCAATTGAAACTTATGAATACTTTAAGAATTTTCCACTTGTATGGCATGGATTTTCTTTTGCAGAATCTTACCATCAAAAAGAACTGGTTCCTCTTGAAAATCTATCCGAAGCCATAAATCAATTATATGAAATCCTTCAAAGAGATTTATTAGATAACAAACATGTTTCACTATCTAAAGAAATGATAAAAGGGTTTGAATTGAGTTTCCGTTACCCTAACTTTATTATGCATCCAGGCGAAAATTGCCCTATTCCTACAACTCATTTGGGTATTGATGAAGAGGGATGGGTTCTTCCTTGTTGGCATTATCCATGGATAAAGAAAGAAAACCGAAACATTAATAATAGGACTATAGATGAAATCATAGAAAATCCAAATATAAAGGAAGAGATTTTGCATGCCATTGGCAAAAATGGCTGTAAAGGATGTAGTACCGTTTGCTATTTCTGGAATGAAAAATTTAGAGAAAAAGCAATGTATCCCCAAGGTAGATGGAAATGGCAAAGACGATGGATGTTGGCGAAAATGATAACGCAAGGCCGTTTCCCTCTTTTATATAATTTAGCACGAAAAACAAAAAATATTTTCAAACATTAACAAATATCATTAGATATGGACGACTCAAAATTATATTCACTAAAAATTTTTCCACCTACTCGCGGATTTATTTTTCATACAAATAATTACAACGAAATAATTCCATTAGAGGACCTAAAAAAATGGGCTCGTATTCAATATGAACAATTTAAAGTAGAAAAGATTGATTTTTTTTCCAATATTGATGATAATCTAAAAACATTGGCTGATTTAATCAATTTTACAAAACAGGAATTTCAATGTGAACTATCCTGGGGAACAACCCTTTTCAAGCCGCCTACAAATATCGAATTATTAAAGGAATTGGGTATTTTAGATATTTTTCTACTTATATCCCATCACACACAATCACAAGTGGACGACTGGATAAAGATCTGCACACAATTAGAAACACCTTTGAGAATATATTCCCCAATTTCTCACATATTAAAATTAAGTTCATCTACTGCGATAGAATCCTTCAAATCTGTGGCTTCCATTGTTTTATTTGAAAAATTTCCTTTCACTAATAAATTTAAAGAGACAATTACACTTTCGGGAGAAAAAATAAAACAACTAAATGAACTTATACGGGCATTGATTAATTCCCAAATTTCCATTAGTGTTCTTGGCATACCCTTCTGTGTCTTAGAACCCTCATGTAGCAATAGTATTGTAAATTCTTATCAATTCTATACCGATTCCGACTTTTACACCCAATCTGCATTTGAATTTGCTCAAATGTTGTGGAATTTTCGCACCTATAAAATTCGCAAAATATTGGAAATGAAACTGAGAGAAAAAATATCATTCCATAGCGGAATTGATAACATGGTCCTTCCATGGATACTAAATCATCCCGGTTTATACATTCCTCTATGGGCATGGCATAAACTCACACGACACTTAAAATGGCGGAGAAACTACGAAACACTCCCAGAAAACACAAGTCAGATAGAACAGCGAATAATTCAAGAGCAAAAAAAGAGAGAGAAGAACTGGGGAATATGCTCAAACTGTTTCCTCAGGTATATCTGTGATAAAGGGGACAATCCCTTCTTGGTATCCCAATTTAAATTAAACCCTTCATCAGGAAATCCGATTAGAAATCCTCTCTATTTTCGCTCATACATACCTCGATACTCTGTGCGTGTTGATGAAGAAAAGCGTTCTAAATTCTCAAAATTAGAACAACTCTATGAAGAAGGTATTCAAACTACTTTACATCATAGACCCTGGAAGGAAATCGCTCCTGAGGATTATAAAATTGAGAATCGAATGACCCATTATATGCCTGGGGCTGTCCGTTGGTTTGCTTTTAATTGTGGTGAATTACAAAGCACCCCTCTTTGTAAGACAGAACCACCTCTGACAATTTCTGTTACTTTCGGAGGCGGATTTGCAGAACAAATTGGCTTTAGTTTCGGAGCCCATATAAAAATTGTTTGTCCTATGATAGCCCAAAGTCATAAATTGATATTACACATAAACGAAAAGGGGCATTATGTTTTGATTAGAGATAAAGAAATTATTTACCCTACAGAATTTTTCAATGCTTCCTTAGTTCCCCCTCGATTACCCCAAAAATTAGAACCCCGCATATCCGTTTGGAACATTGATGGGGAAATTGTTACACAAGGGATTACTCTATGGAAACCTGAAAAAGTTTCCGAAGGTGATAAAACAATAAAACCCAAATTTTCCTTTTTATATGTTTGTTCCCGATATTCAAATCGTTTAAGAGCTTCTTTATTAAGTATTGCCCATCAAAGGCAATTCGATTTAAATCAGGTAGAAATTGTTGTTGCTTATGTTCCCGATTTAGATGCAACGGATGATGTCCTCGATTGTTTTGAGTCTGCCTTTCCCAATATCAAAATTATTCGTTCACCTTTCAGTCAAAGTTACTGGAAATCAAAAGGTTTTTTAATCAATGCTTCCTTGCCGTTATGTTCTGCTGATTGGGTCATATTAATTGACGCAGATATTGTCCTTCATCCCAATTTCCTTTCAACTATGGATAAAATCGGACCTGATATCCCCTTTGTAGCACCTGATGGTAGAAAGATGTTAACGCCAGAAACCACTTCCCAAATACTGTTAGGGCTTATTCGCCCATGGGAACAATACGACACCCTAATGGAAGGTCCGGGTGAATGGCGAAGAAGAGAGGCAGATGGAATACCTATCGGATACTGCCAGTGTTGTAGAAAAGAGGTCTTTCAAAAGATAAAATATCCTGATTTCAATCATTTTGAAGGTGCAGATTGGTTTTTTGGAAGGTCGGTGGTACAAACATTTGGTCCCGAACACCGTTTAACAGGGATACCGCTACTTCATCTTGACCACGGCGGTAGTCAATGGTATGGCTCACAAAAACATCGTTAACAAATGGTATCGGATTACTAAAAGATGAGAATCTGTTTTATAGACTTGCTATTTAACTGGCCTCCTCGAGGTGGAGCGGATGTTGATGTCTTTAATGTCTTGAAACAACTCTCAAAAAGCAACCATAAAGTATTGCTTCTTTCCATTACTTCATCTACACAAAACAGAGGAATGTTTAAGATAGAATCCTTACCATTCCCTGCGAAAAAAATCACCGTGGATTTTTTTGATACTTACTTTTTAAACCAACTTAAAGATTTCTTACTCTCATCTATATCCAATTATCAACCAGATTATATTATTATTGGAGATAGTTTTTTCCTTAAACCTATTCTTACATTGTTCTTTGATGAAATATCCATCCCTATCATCTGGCGTCAATATGCATACGAACTTCTTTGTCAAAAGGATATTCTCAAATTTTTAAATAATAAACCCTGTCCGCTGGATTATCTTTCTACACAGGACATTTGCCGCAAATGCGGTCTATATCATCAAAAGGAAAAATTAAAAAAATTAGAGATGAATGCATGGATGGAGGAATACTTGCTTACCAAAGCCTACAAATCTAATTATTCTAAAATACTATTAAATGCTTTACAAAAAGTCCAAAAAATTGTTGTATCTTCTGATACCATGGCTAACACATGGAAGTGTTATCACTCTGAAATAGTAGTTATTCCAGCAGGAATAGACACAAAACTTTTTTATACAGAAAAAAATAAAAATAACGTAACAAAAAAAATTTTCATGTCTGGGAGAATTGAAGACCCTGCAAAAGGTTTTCATGTCTTATATAAAGCATGCGAAGAATTAAGAAAGAAGAGAAACGATTTTGAACTTGTTTGCACTGGAGGCTGGGAACATGGATTTCCCGATTGGGTAAAATTCCTGGGATGGCTCGATTATGAAGAATTACCTCAGGTTTACTCTGAAATGGATATTTGTGTTGTCCCAAGTATCTGGGATGAACCTTTTGGAATTGTTGCATTAGAAGCCATGGCTACAGGAAATCCTGTTATAGCAAGTAATATTGGTGGATTAAGGACAACAATTCTTCATGGAGAGAATGGTTTTTTATTTCCGCCTGAGGACACTGAAACTCTGATGAATTATCTCGACCAATTATTATCAAATGATACCCTTAGAAATAATATGGGTAATAAGGCACAGCAGTATGTTTCCCAAAATTATAGTTGGGAAAGTATTATTACAAATTATTATGAAAAAGAATTATTAAAATAAGATAAATCCATTGTTAAGACACAAAGGAATACATTTGTTGAATAGAAAACAAAAAATTGTATTCATTGATTTCAATTTTTCATGGCCTCCGAATGGAGGTGCTGATATTGATACTTATAATGTATTAAAACTTCTATCAGAGAGAAAATATGATATTTTATTTTTGGGAATTGCCGAAGAACATTCTTCGGATAGAGGGAATTTCGACCCACAACGATTACCTTTCCCTTCTCTTCGTATTTCAATTCCTTCGCAACATTGGAATATCAACATTATTTCAAAAAAAGTATGTTTCTTAATACAAGACTATAAGCCTTCCCTTATTTTTTTACAACATGGTTATTTAATAAAAATACCCATTAGCCAAAACATAATGACTTTATTCCCTGATATTCCAATTATATCCAAGGCTTTCGCTCATGAATTATTTTGTCTTAGAGGTCCTTTACGATTTAAAGATGATAAACATTGTCCTAAAAGCATTTTTAAGACACCTGACTATTGTCGCCAATGTTCTTTAGACGGATTAAAAAAAGAAATATTATCGGGAATGTATAATACATGGACAAAAGATTACATTCAGAGCAGAAGTTTTTCCTGTTCTTTTGCAAAATCATACCTCAATATAATCAAAAAGTGGAAAAAAGTTATCGTTTATAATAAAGGCCTTCAAACTGAATTACTGGAACAAGGTATTGATGCTGTAGCAATTCCTGGCGGAATTGAAAAAGAATATATTGTTGAGCAACCAACCTTACAAAATACTCCTAATCAAGAAAAAAGAATATTCATGGCAGGAAGATGTGATGAGCCTTCCAAAGGAATGCGGATATTATATGAGGCGGGAAATATCCTTTATCAAAAAAGAAAAGATTTTAAGATATATGTAACTTCATTTAATCTCAATCTCCATAATGATTGGTTTTTACCATTAGGATGGCTACCTCGTGATGAATTATTTAACATATACAGGCAATCGGATATTTGTGTTGTCCCCAGTTGTTGGGCAGAACCCTTTGGAATTACTGCGTTAGAAGGGATGGCAATAGGAAAAACAGTTATTGCCAGCAGAATAGGTGGACTGAAAGAAATTATAACAGATAATCAAAATGGTCTCTTATTTGAACCCGGTAATCCACTCGAATTATCAGAAAAACTAAACTTACTTTTCGACAATCCTCACATTAGAATTACCTTAGGAGACAATGCTCGAAAATTCGTTCTACAAAATTACACATGGGATACTATCATTGATAAATACTATATACCCCTTATTGAAGATTTATTATCAAAGGAGAAATAATAGATTATGAAAATTGGCTTGTTTTATAGCTATGGTCCCCATTTCTTAAAGGCGGCACATTTTCTCGTCGAAAAATATCCCAATGATAGCATTATCTTATTTATTCCAAAAGATTTTCCTTCTTATTATTTTGAAAAACTTCCCGTATCTCTCATTCCTTTACCATGGCAGGGGCAGCATATTTCCTTACTAAAAGGAATAAAAACATTTTTGAATATCATAAAAATTATTCGTTCCCAAGATTTAGACCATTTTACAGTATTATTTGAGAGCCCTCGTCAAATTATGTTGAGTAAATTATCAGGTGCTAAACATACCTTCGTTTACTCAATACATAAAGAATATAAGCCTATCTCTAAGGGATTTTTCCAATCATTAATACAACTCATAAATGCTCGATTTAAGGGGCTTTGCTTGTATTTCTATATTTTTCTTCATGTCTATTTTTGTAAAGGACAAAAGAAAAATAACTCTCATTTTTGATGAAACTATCTACTTTCTATTAAAGTCATTGATTAAATTCCATTTTTCAAGTTAACTACAATTAAAGTATAATGTTAAGATGGAATTACAAATGTCCTTAACAACAAAAAACATAAATTTTGGAGGAATGTATTATGTGTTCTGTAAAGCAAAATTATTTATTTCTGTTACTTTTCACTGCAATTGTTATGTTTGCCACATCGGTTATAGCAGATGAAGATGACGACTTAGTAATGGGCAATTATAAAGGGACAATATCAGGGAAAAACTGGGACGGTAAAAGTCTTCATGCTCAGGTTGTAGCCCAGGGAGGTGGTAGGTATCGTTGTGTATTACTTTATACTGAAGGTGCTAATCCTGAACAAAGAGCCGAGATTAAAGGTATGAAAGCACCTTCGGGACCTGCAGGAATTATGGAACAGGATAAAGAAAAAGCTAAAAGAATGGCTGAAATCAATTTTGATGGCGAAGTGGATTTTAAAGGTAATTTTGGAGGAAAAGGAAAGGTAACAGGACAAATTAAGAATGAAGTGTTTAAAGGTACTATTGAACAGGGAAAAGAAAAAGCAATTTTTGAATTCAAACGCGTATTTTTACAATCACCCACTTTAGGACAACAACCACCCGAAGGTGCTATTGTTCTTATGGATGGGAAAAATCTTGATATGTGGGATTTAAAATCTCACTGGCAATTGGTTGAAGATGGTTCTGCACGCACCGTAGCCACAAATCTCTGCACAAAAGAAGAATATGGAGATGGGCTATATCATGTTGAATTTATGTGTCCATTCATGCCTAATGAAACAGGTCAAGCAAGAGGAAATAGTGGTGTGTATGTTTTCGGAAGATATGAAGTTCAGGTATTAGATAGTTTTGGGGATTTGCCTGCTGATAATCTTTGCGGTGGCATTTATAAAGCGGCTACACCCAAAGTATGTGCATCTCTTCCTCCATTGCAATGGCAAACCTATGATATAACTTTTACAGGTCCCAAATATGATGCAACCGGTAAAAAGATTAAGAATGCATTCATAACCGTTGTCCACAATGGTATTGTAATTCACGATAATGTAGAACTAAAAGGACCGACACCCGGAGGTGTAAGCGACCAGGAAACCCCCAAAGGTGTTTTAATGCTTCAAGACCATGGGAATGCCGTTCGCTACAGAAACATTTGGTATAAACCCGCAAATTAATATATAAATTTGTATAAAATAAACATTAGAAAGGGGTGAGAAGGAGTATTGTTTTGTTTTCTTTTTCTCTGATAATTCCCACATATAACGAAGAAGAAGAGATTGAAACAACATTGCGATATACTCTTGATTATCTTCAAAAACAACCTTTCCCTTTTGAAATTGTTATTGCAGATGATGGAAGTACTGATAATACCGTCTCTCTAGCTCAAAAGTGGGCAGAACAATATAAAGGGATTGTAAAAGTTATCGCATTCCCCCAAAATCAGGGAAAAGGAAGTGTAGTTAAAGAAGCCATGTTACATCATACAAAAGGAAATATTCGTTGTTTTTATGATGCAGACGCTTCTACCCCTATCGAAGAAGTGGAAAAACTTATTCGTGAAATTAATAATGGATACGATATTGCAATAGCATCCAGGGCTTTACCCGAATCCATTATTGAAGTTCCACAGCCATTCTATCGCCAAACAATGGGGAAAATTTATAATCTCATACTCCGTTTTTTTTGTCTTACCCATTTTAAGGATACTCAATGCGGTTGTAAATGCTTTAATGAAAAATCTATAAGCATTGTTTTTCCAAGACAGACATTAAAGCGATTCAGTTTTGATGCAGAAATATTATTCATTGCAGAAAAACATGGACTAAAAATAAAGGAAGTTCCTACACGATGGCGTAATCGAAAAGAGTCACGGGTTCATCCTATCAAAGATTCTTCTAAAATGTTTTATGACCTTTTCAAAATTCGTTGGAATGTCTTAATGGGCAAATACAAATAACAAACGAGAGGGACTTTTTCAAGTCTCTCTCGTTTTACTTAATCTAACAAAAATCTAACTTATGCTTTTACTCCCGATTTTGAGTTATCAGGTGCTTCTGCAGGTATAGGTAGGTTCTTTTCATAATCACGATATTTTGGAGGTAAACCTTCATAAACATCGAATTCTAACCAGCGATATTTCCCTTCTAACAATTTATCACCAACTTTTCGATACATATAGTTGTGATTCTTTTTAACAGCCTTAAAGTTATTTTCGATTCTCTGACGAGCATTTTTGCAGAACAAATCCGCTAAATCTTGCGGGGAATCGTCATTAGGATTCTTATTCATGAGATACTCGGCATAAGATAAACAGGAAGCCATCACGAACAGGTCAACACCAATATCTACATAATTCCCCAGAATTAATTGTTCATTTTCCAATTTTGGACCATACTTAGCCATTGTATGGAAAATGCTACGAGCAAGTCTCTTGCATGTTTTCGCTGTATATTTCAGATGGTCTCTGTTGGTAGAATTTAATTTCTTCACATTAAAGTTCGTAGAAGAAGGCATCCATAATTTGGGATACCATTTAATATAGAATTTCAATGCATTCCAAATTAATTTAACCATGCTTTGACCTTTTTGAGGCTTCATAATAGGCATGACCAAACTGAAATGAGTATCTAATGCTTCACGAGCCATAATTAAGTGCATGATTTCAGAGGAACCTTCGAAAATACGACCTACACGGCTATCACGCATAAACCGTTCAACAAAGAAAGGTCTTTCTCCACGATTATAAAGGGAGTCAGCCATTTCATAGCCTCTACCTCCCAAAGTTTGCAATAGTTCATCCATACCTTTCCAACCCATCTCTGTAGCAAAATATTTTGCGGCAGCGGCTTCTAATCGAATATCTGCATTTTTCTTGTCCGCAAAGGAACATGTAATAAATACCATAGCCTGAGTTGCAAATGTATTTGCAGTAAAATCAGCTATTTTTTTAGCAATTTCTTGGTGCTGACCAATAGGTCTTCCCCATTGAACACGGTTTTTTGCCCACCATTCTGCATCTTCCAACAACCGTTTTGCAGCACCAACACCTGCGGATGGAACACCTAAACGACCTGTATTTAATGTGGTAAGGGCTATTTTCAATCCCATACCAGGCTTACCAATAATATTTTCTGTGGGGACTTTCACATTATTAAATCTCAACATACCATTGGAAAGACCTTTAAGACCCATAAACTTGCAACGGGTTACTACTTCTACACCGGGCCAGTTAGTTTCAACAATGAATGCTGTGATTTGAGGAATTTCCCGACCATTCTTTATTTTTGGAGGAGTTTTTGCCATTACAACAATCACATCCGCATCTGGACCATTCGTCGTCCATAATTTAACTCCATTCAACAGATAATAGGAACCATCAGGAGAAGGAGTAGCCGTGGTCTTCATCTGAGCCGGGTCTGAACCCACTTCTGGCTCTGTTAAAGCAAAGGCAGAAATTTCACCTTTGGCTACCCGCGGTAAATACTTTTTCTTTTGCTCTTCTGTTCCAAAGGTGCGAAGAGGTTCCGGAACACCAATACTCTGATGTGCAGAAAGCCATGTAATTGTACTCTGGCAATAACTACCAATGAAAGAAAGCACACGGGCATAGTTGGTGACAGAAAGACCCAAGCCACCATATTCGGGTTTTATCTTCATTCCAAACAAACCCATCTCCTTCATTTTTTCCAATGCTTCCTTGGGATAGACACCTGTCTTATCAATCTCAACAGGGTCAACATACTTGTCGAGTAAATCTTTAATTTTTGCAATTAATTCATCTCCTATCTTTTTGTCCTCTTCGGACTGTGCTGGATAGGGATGTAGTAAATCCCAGCGGAAATTACCACGGAACATTTCTGCGGTGAAACTTGGGAATTTCCATTCCGTTTCACGTGCCTCTTCTGCAAGTTCCATTGCTGCATCTTTTGCTTTTAAATCCTCTTTTGTAGCCATAGTCTTACCCTCATCTTGGTTAAGATTTTCAATTGTTTTATATACTTAATGATAAGTAAATAATAATTTACCACCATTTATACACAATTGTCAAAATGGAAATCAACTAATCTTTGAAATATGTTAAACTCAATATCATAATATTTCATTATAACTTATTTATAAAATTGAAGTTATATTATCTAATTATTGAAAAAAATATCTGCTTGGATTCAAATAATATCTATTTTTAAAACCTCTTTACATAAAATGTAAATATAAAATTTAAAACCTTCGTTTTTATTAACAGATTATAATACATATAATATCAACTACATTACAAGATGAATGTATGATTAAAAATATGTTAAAATATTTTGTCATCTTGGACCGGAAATAAATTTGGTCAAATCATTAAACAATATCAACTTAAAATTTTAGAAGGAGTTTATTATGGATTACACAAAAAAAATGTATTATGTCCTCTCTTTTATGGGAATAATGGTTCTTCTCATTCTGGCTTCACCTACTGTATATGCAGATGACAATCCTCCCGCAGGAAAAATTGAATTAAAACTTGAGCTTCCAGAACCATTCTTTGGTGGAACGCCCATTGATTACTACAGTCCCAATTTAGAAGAAGAAGATTATAAAGACCGTCCACCTTATTATGTTCCCGAAGGTGTTACACTTATTTCCAAAGACAAACCTGTAACCAGTAGTGTTCCCCCAACTCGTGGTCAACTAAAACAAATCACGGATGGTGATAAAGATTATGGGAAGAAAAGCGTTGTCGAACTTCCCTCCGGTTTACAATGGGTTCAAATCGAACTTGATAAAGAATATACTATTTATGCAATCGTTGTATGGCACTTCCACGAAGGTAAACGCGTATATAAAGACTTTATTGTAACTGTTGGAAACGATCCTGAATTTAAAGACGGTGGTAAGCAAGTTTACAATAACGACTATGATAATTCTGCAGGCTTAGGTATTGGAAAAGACAAGGAGTTTATTGAAAATAACAAAGGAAGGCTTATTGGCATTGAAGAAGGCGTCAAAGGAAAATATGTTCGTTTATACAGCAATGGCAATTCTTACAATGATATGAATCACTATATCGAAGTAGAAGTTTACGGAAAATAATAGATACCCCGACTACATGATTTTTATGTGCCACCTTTAATTAATAAAGGTGGCATTTCTCTTTAATAAAAACAAATTTGCCTTTTAAGTTATAGTTGCTCATAATAAAACAAAAAACTTTATAAAAATGTATAAGAAAAAAATCCCAAAATATCTTTTCCTTTTATTCTACATCTTATTTTTATTTTCTGTTCTTGTATCCCGTTTTTACGGAATTTCTATTCGCCCTATGCATTGTGATGAAGCCAATCAAGCTTATAAAGCAGGGATATTATTAGAAAAAGGACTTTATAAATATGACCCTCACGAACATCATGGTCCTTTACTATATTATGCTACATTGCCTATTTTTTATTTTTATGGAGTTCATCAGTTTCGCGAGACAAATGAAACTATGTTCCGTATAGTTCCTGTTCTTTTTAGTATATTAATCTTTTTATCACTTTTACCTATGAAAAAATATGTTGGACTTATTGCTTTTCTCGTATCTTCTATACTTCTTGCGGTATCTCATGCATTCTTCTTCTATAGTCGTTATTATGTCCATGAAACACTTTTCGTTTTATTTTCTTCCCTCTTTATATTTTCATTATGGGGTTATATAAGCAAACCAAATATTCTTTCAGCAATTCTTACAGGTTTTAATCTATCCCTTGCCTTCGCTACAAAAGAAACTACATTAATTGTTCTTTTTGCTACTTCTTTAGCAACTGTAATAACCTTTGTTTACTTAATTAAAACTTCTCAATTTATGGAGACAAATTCTACTATCTTTCCCCATGTGTTAACATGGACAAAAATATTAAAACATATCTTTGCACTCTTTATAGCATTCTTTATCCCCTGGCTTTTATTATTTTCTTCTTTTTTCACGAACAAACAGGGATTATTAGATTTCTTCAGGGCTTATCAGACTTATCTTTTCAGGGCAAGTGGAGAAGGTTCTTCCGGGATTCATGACAAACCCTGGTGGTATTATTTACAAATTTTGACTTACTTTAACAAAACTGTAGGACCTATATGGTCAGAAGGATTTATAATTCTTTTATGTTCTGTCGGAATCATCATTTCGTTATGTTTCACGATTGGAATTCTTATTAAAAAGAAATGCGATGTAAGAGAGCAGACATTATCATCATTTTATATTTTCTTGTTCGTTTCTTTCTTTACAACCTTTCTTATATTTTCCCTCATACCTTATAAAACTCCATGGAATATACTCTTTCCACTCCTGGGTATGATAATATTTGCAGGCATTGGTTTTCAGGCACTTTGGCAAAAATTTAGGAAAATATGGGCTCGTTTTATTTTATCTATTATCCTATTGTCAGGTATATACCATCTATCTTATCAAACATATCAGGGAAACTTTATTTATTTCGCTGATATTTCTAACCCCTATGTATATGCTCATACAAGCACATCCTTAGTCAAAATGATGGACCGTATATATCAATTGTCTGACATACTTATTAAAGAAAATCAAGAACCCATTGTCTTTGTAATTGACCCGATAAATGATTACTGGCCTATCCCATGGTATTTACGGAAAATTGATAAAAAGGGTTTCTGGTCCAAAATACCTTCAAATATTGAGAATATCCCTTTTTTAATAGTATCACCAGAATTACTGCAAGAATTTGACAAGCGATTGAACAAACCTTACATGAAAGAGATATACACAATTCGTCCTGGTGTTTTTCGCTATCTCTATATAGAACAGCCTTTATGGGATAAGTTTATTGAAATTCAATCTATCCGAAAACAATAAATAGATTACGAGGCAATCCATTGCCGAAGTGTCATCTTATCAATCTTGCCATTTGCTAACATAGGTAAAACGGGACGAACATCAAACCGTCTTGGTACTTTAAATCCTGCCAGATGTCTTCTACAATAATCCCTTAGTTCATTTTCCTTAATGACTGCACCTGGTTTTGGAACAATGAAGGCATGTCCCACCTCCCCGTAAAGACTATCCGGAACACCAATCACAGCCGTCATTAATACAGATGGATGCATTTCCAGAACATCCTCAATTTCCTTCGGGAAAACATTCTCGCCTCCTGTCTTATACATTTCAGACTTGCGTCCACAAACAAATAAATATCCCTGTTCGTCTACCCAACCTAAATCGGAAGTATATAACCATCCATTGTTATCTTTTACCACAGAAGTTGCGATGGGATTATTTAAATATTCCTTCATAACTACGGGACCCCGAAAAGCAATCTCTCCGATTCTTCCTTTAGGGACTTCTTTTCGTTCTTCATCCACAATCTTTACTTCATACGGAGGAACAATACGCCCCGTAGAACTAAATAAAAGTTCCACTGGGTCATTAGGACTGGCAAAGGTAGTAAAACCACAAACTTCTGTTGAACCATATCCCGTCAGTAATAAGAAATTATACTTTTTGGCTAATTCCGACAGTGTCCTTACCATTCGTTCATTCGCTGCATACGCACCCCAAACCATAACCTTCAATGAACTCCAATCCATCGAACGGAATTTGGATGTACTCATCTGCATTAAATACATCGCCGGGACCTGTCCCAGATGAGTAATTCGATGTTTTTCTATTTCTATAAGAGAACCCTCTGGTAAAAAACGGTCCATTAACACAATAGTTGCACCGCTATATATGGCTGTATAGCCCATCTCTACATCTGCAGCTACATGATTTATAGGGAAATGAAGTAAAATACGGCTATCCGAATCCCAAAACATATATTGGCTTTCTACTTTTGCACTACACATTACTGCTCGATGTGTATGTAATACACCCTTGGGCTTACCCGTAGAACCGGAAGTATACATTAACAAAACTTCATCATTTTCATTTACTTCTGGAATTCTTTTTTCTAAAAGTTTTTTTGATTTTTCATTTCCTCTACATAAAAATTCGTTATATTCTATAAGTCCACTTCCTCTGGGGTCGCCAATGATAACGACTTCATGTAAAAATGGGAATTTTTCTTTAAAGTCAAGTATCATTTCAAGTAAATCAATATTCATATAATGGTCTAAAGCCAAAAGAACTTTGGGCTGAGAGTCGGAAAGAAAATAATAAATTTCATCTCTTGAAAATTTTGGAGAAATACCCTGCCATATAGCACCTACTTTTGACGCTGCCATAAAAGATGTTATAAATTCTGGACATGCCATAGATAATAAAGCGACACGGTCTCCTTTTTCTACACCCAGAGATACGAAAGCCTCAGCAAGTAAATCCATCTTTTCTTTCATCTGTTTCCATGTGAGATGAACATCTTCAAAGATAACTGCATCACTATCTGGCTTTACACTTGCCCAGTATTCTACGCTATGCCAGAGTAATTTCCTATCCTCACTGTTCATTTATCTTTATCCTCCTAAAATAATTGTTTTGTTTTTTTAAATACTACCCTCCGAAAATAATTACGCCGTTTTTTATGGCATAATCATTCCTCGGTGTCTTTATTTCAAAACACAATTTATTATTATTTATATTACTTTCATCTTTAAAAACTCTTATTGTTAATACATCACCACCATAAACAAAGGACGAAAAGCGAGCATATAAATATTCAATCCTTGATTGAGCTGGATTAAAACCATGTTCAAATATTTTTCGCACAGATTGGGATAAGGTTGCTGTTCCTTGATATACAGGAGCTGACAATCCGACTTTTTGAGAGAAAGCCCACGAAGTATGAATGGGAAAATGAATATCACTACATGCATCATATATAAGAGGGTCCATTGGCTGGATAACAATATTTTCTTCCCATAAAGTTTTTTCATTTTGTCTATCAATTTTTACATTTCTAAAAAACAATTCTTTCCCTTTACCTTCATCTTCACATGGAATATCCCTTAACAAAGCACCTAATCCTTCAACAAAGACAATCTCATCTTTTCTATTCTTCGCGGTGTAATCTATCCAGAACAAAGTTCCGGACAAATGAGGGACAATGGCTTTTACTTCCCCCTGTATTTGCAAAGTTTCACCTGCATAGAGGGGTTGAGACCAGCGAAGTTCTTCAAGATAATGAACCTGTCTTTCCAGTACATCCAGAGGAAACCCTGCAGTATCCCAATATTCGTCAAATCGAGATGAAATTTTCCATGTTAACGCTACCGCATACATCGGATGTACCAATAAAGGATGAACACGGTCATCATAAAAAAGCGGATTGGTTTCATATATACCCGCAGCATATTTCATTGCTTCTCGGGGAGATATATCTACCGTAAAAACCCTACTCTTTCGCCCTACAAATAAAGAATTTAATTTATTAGCCATAATTTATTTATCCTACAGGAGGTCTACCAATACTGTAATAACGGAAGCCATAAGAAGCCATTGTTTTAGGTGTATAAAGGTTTCTTCCATCAAATATCACCTTTTCTTTCATTAATTGAGCCATGCGTTCATAATCTGGACGACGAAATTCATTCCATTCTGTCAGAACTAAAAGTCCTTCTGCCCCTTCTAAAGGAGGATATTGTTTTGGTGCGATTTCAATTTGAGTACCAAATCGTTCTCGTAGTTTAGGTCCTGCCAGAGGGTCAAAAACCCTCAATATTGCTTTTTTCTTTAGCAATTCCTCTATAATAAAAATCGAAGGGGCTTCCCGAATATCGTCAGTTCTTGCCTTAAATGAAGCCCCCCAAATTGCAAGTGTTTTTCCATTTAAATCCCCTTTATAATGTTCCAGTATCATAGATAAGAACTTTTCACACCGCTCTTTATTTACCTTCTGGATAGCATCAAAAAGATAGTAGGATATTCCTTTTTCTTTGGCAAATAGCATACATAAGTCCAAATCTCGGGGTAACCAAATGCCACCATAACCGATACCGGGGAATAAGAATGTTTGTCCTATACGGCTATCCGCCCCAACGGCTTCTCGGACTTCACTGATATTGGCTCCCCAAACTTCGCATAAATCCGCTATCTGATTAATAATAGATATTCGTCCAGCCAGCATCACTGCGGTTGCATATTTACTCAATTCCGCACTACGCAAACTCATTAATAACAATGGTCTACCCGTTCGCAAGAAAGGACTGTATATTTCTTTCATAATTTCCTGCACCCGAACATCCTCACATCCCACAACTACACGGTCAGGACGAAGAAAATCATCCACAGCCGTTCCTTGTTTTAAAAAGTCAGGATTAACCACAATATCAAATGGATGCGGTGTATTCTCCTTTAATGTTTCCTTAATTTTATCAGCTGTCCCGGGGGGTAAGGTCATCTTATTTACAATTATTCTATATCCTGTCATAACCCGTGCAACTATTTTTACTACATCTAAAACAGGTTTAATAATATCATCTACTGTCGAATATGAAAGCACAGGGTCCATACATAAAAATACAAGAAGACAGTTTTGAACGGCTTCCTGTAAAGAATCTGTGAAAAAAAGCCGTTCTTCTTCAATATTTCGCGAAACCAGTTCACTTAATCCCGGTTCATATATAGGGATTTCTCCTTGTTTTAGTAATGAAATCCTTTCTTTATCCCAATCAACACAGGTTACTATATGCCCACTTTCAGCAAAACAAGTACCTACAACCAAGCCTTGATAGCCCGTTCCTATTACTGTAATTTTCATATTTTATTATCCTGTATAGAATTTGCTATTGTTAACCCGTTACGAAATAAAACAAAATACGATTTTATTAATACAATATATCACATTCATATATTATCCCAAAATTTACCAAATATTGGCATTTGTCAACAACTTAAATTTAACTAAATAAAGGGTATAAATAATGGTAAAGAAACAATATATATTATTACCTATTGCTTTTCTCTCAATCCTTTTGAATTCATTTTCGGAAGATTACTTATTGCCTGAAAATTTCACCCGTTTTGAAATTCCAGACGATAAAGAAGTAGGAACAGTAATGACGGAATATTTATGGTATCACCTTTTTAAGAGACTTGGAAATGGACCTACTCTTTTTAATAAAGAATACTTACTCTGTGCAGATACATGGGTAAACGATTTTATAGAACCTCATAGGAATAAAACTATACAGGAGGTTCACAGAGAAGACCTTTTATCTATCCGAATAGATGATGAAGGCTACATTGACACACATCAGCATTTTTCCCATGCACATGATGCTGGTTGGCCCTTTCCCTTATGGACACAAACCTACGGGCAAAAGGATAAAGGAATAGGTTGGCACTTTCAACCTCTGGAACAGGTTCCGGGTTGGGTTGGTGATAATCTCCGACATGCTAAAAATGATTCTACCTGCGGTGAGAATGCCATTAAACAATGGGAACTCCAAAATTTAATCTCACATGGTATCATTGAGAATAAGTGGAAATTAGAAACTACGGGGGAGGGTCCTTCAATAATAACTTCTATTCCTAATCTTAATTTAAGTGCTAAAGACATACCTTTTTTCCAGTTACGATGGAAAAGAGAAATACAATCCCAAAGTCATTTACTCCCTTATATAGAATGGAAAAGGGTTGGGGATAGCGATTTTTCTCCTGAAAGAAGATTTTATTTTTATTATCAGAACACTGCACTATCCCCCCCTGACTGGTCACATTCTCATATACCTGTTTACAAGCATCCACTATGGAACGGAACTGTTGACCAGATACGCATTTGTTTAGCCCCAGAAAAATGTTCGGGTTTCTTTTTGATTGATTCTTTTTTCTCTTTGTTTGATACTCGCCAAACTATAAATAATCCTATTTACATTCTCGCATGTAAATACTATTTCAATTGGACAGGCGACATAGATTTTTTACGGCAGGTAATAAATAAGATGCGAATGGCACTTCAATATCAACGGAAAGAATTAGGTGGCGATACGAACCTTTGTATTGTCAACCCATGGGTAGGGCATGACGGTATCCCCGGCTACAAAATCACTGAAAAGGGGAAAGAATTTAATATTGGGCACGGGATTGGAAATAATTACTGGGATTTACTCCCTTTTGGCGGTTATGATTGTTATGCTACCAACCAGTATTATGCATCACTCCTTGCCATGGCAGAAATAGAAGAGGTTATTTTGAAACACCCGGAATGGAATATCCCTCGTGGTGCTCTTGCCATTGATCCCAAAGAACTTCAAGAACATGCTCAAAAAGTACGCGAAAAAGCACAATCCTTGTTCTGGGATACATATAAAAAACGGTTTGTTGCATGTATTGACCGTAATGGAGATAAACATGATTACGGTTTTACTTTCTTAAATCTCGACTGTATCTGGTATGGAACCGCTTCTAATGAACAAGCATCCGAAATCTTAAAATGGTTGAATGGAGAACGAATTATTGAATCGGACACTTCAAAAGGTGCGGATATTTATCACTGGCGTTTTGGTCCTCGTGCAACTACCTTACGAAATATTGATTGGTATGTCTTTTGTTGGACAGGACCTGAAAAAATCCCATGGGGCGGACAGGTCCAAGATGGCGGGGCTGTATTGGGTTTTTCATTCTACGATTTATGGGCAAGATTGCATGTTTTAGGTCCCGATAATGCATGGCAACGGCTCAAAGAAATTGTAGAATGGGAAAAAGAAGTTCGTAGTGCCGGTGGATACAGAAAATACTATGAAGAGGGAAAACAAGGAACAACTTTGCAAGGCTGTAATACACCGGGTGGACTGGGAATTGATTGCGAATTTTTTGAAAGCAGTCTTTTGCCCTCTATTTTTGTCTACGGTTTTATGGGGATTATTCTAAAAGCGGATAAACTTGAAATAAATCCTAAATTACCATCTCATATTAACAATCTTACTGTAAAAAATATAAAGTATAGAAATTGGGTTCTAAATATCACAGCCACTCATTCTGATTTAAATGTAGAAGTCGTAAGTCAAATACCCCAACTGCCAATTAAGATAAAATACATTCAAAAACCTTTATCTGGTGAAATGAAAGAAACAGAAAAATTAATTTCCGATGTAGGTGTTTATACATTCAATTAAAATTTCTTATAAATACTAGAAACAAAAACCATCTTCACTCATACCTGGACAAATGTAATAATGTCCAATGTTAAATATCTGGATTAATCGTAATAATTCTCCAAGGTCAATCTGCCAATCTTGTGGATTGTAATCGGACGCATGTGGACGACAGGTATGGTCTCCATCTAAACCCGGAGCATAACCATCTTCAGTCCCTTCTTCACAATGATAACCTCGTATATTGAAGAATTGAATAACTCGAAGAAGTTCGCTCAAATTAATCTTCCCATCGCCATCTATATCTGCTGAATGCTCTGTTATAACTTCACCTTCAATTATACCTTCGCCTTCTTCTATCCCTTCTGCAATACCTTCGCCTTCCATGGTTCCTTCATGTATCCCTTCTCCTTCGATTATTCCTTCTCCTTCTAAAATACCTTCGGGAACACCTTCGCCTTCCACAATCCCTTCTTCTATCCCTTCTCCTTCAATAATCCCTTCGCCTTCTAAAATACCTTCAGGGACACCTTCGCCTTCGGTTATTCCTTCAACACATGGACCACTTGACACATATATGGTAACCTCAGTACCTGTCATCACTTGTGTCCCTGCAGATGGTTCTTGCCCGAAAACGATACCTGCCTCTATCTCATCATTACATTCAACCACAATAGTAACAGTTAATTCACTTGCATTTATTAATACTTCCGCCTCTACCTGTGGTAATCCGATAGTATAAGGCACAGTGGTCATACAGGGTCCCTGAGAAACTGTAATATCCACAGAAGACCCTTCAGGGACTTGAGTTCCTGCTATTGGATTTTGTGCTAAAACAATCCCTTCATCATACAGATTGGAACACTGATAATTGACATTACCTATTAACAGATTTGCATTGGCAAGTATTACTTCTGCTTGCTCTATGGTAAACTCAACTACATTAGGAACATTTGTAGGACAAGGTCCTGATGAAACAGATATATCCACGGGATATGTTTCTGCAACAAGGTGGCTCTCTTCAGGAGTTTGAGCAAATACCACTCCTGCTGAGTATGCCGTATTACATTGGACTGATACAGTGCCTCTACTCAATCCTGCTTCTGTTAAGGCATTATTCGCTTCGGTTTGGGTTAAATCTATAAGTCGTGGAATATTAATAAATTGAATTAGTGGTGTATCTTTTAACTGGGGATAGCTCTGCGTCTTGGAGGGGAAATGCCATACATTATCGAAGTCCCATCCTGCATTTAGAAATGTGTCTATATTTAATAATTCCGTAGTTGTTTTTCCTGTTCCTCCAAAAGAAGTGAGACCTCTGAACAAATAGGATTTTTAGGTTTGGGATTAATCTACAAAATAATTATACCGTTTTTGGAATGGAAAAATCGCTTTGGGAAAGGAAAATATCTTTTCTATAACCAATAATTGAGTTTTTTCTTATTGATTTTTTGTCCTTTTTTCCTCTTTTTTATCTATTTTTATTCCTTTAGGCATACGCCTCCTGCAAACCCCGCTTTATCATCCCATACCACCGCTTCAAATTATACATCGCCATCAATAAAAAGTGATACGCCCCGTTTTTTTCTAAGCCCCGAAACCGACATCCCCGATACCCCATCCATCTCTTTAATATCGCAAAGGGCAATTCCACCACCCCACGCACCTTCGCTATCTCCTTATTTTCTTTCCTTATCGCTTCTGGTAGATCACCTTCTCCCCGCACCCGCCTCCGTATTACCCGATACTTTATACCCCGCTCCTTACACCACTCCTCCCGCTCCTTCGACATATAACCACTATCTCCATACAATTCCTCTACCTCTACCCCTTCCACCAATTCCTCCATTTTCTGACTATCATGCACCGATGCCGAACTCGTACTTATTCGCTTGACCAAGCCTTGCTTATCTGTTAATATGTGTAAATTATATCCATAATATATCTGTTCCCGTTTCTTCGTATATCCCGCTTCCTTATCATATTCCCGCTTCTCCTTCTACCTCCTTCTTCTTCGGCTTCGCGGTCGAGACTATCGTCGCATCTACGATCTTTATCTCTCCCCCTCGAACCATTAAACCTCGCTCCTCCATCTTCCTCCGAACCAATTCAAATACCCACTCCATTAACCCCTGGCTTATCATCTTATTCCGAAACTTACATAGCGTCGTCTCATCAGGTACTGCCCCTCCTACCCCTATCCCCAAAAAAGTTCGGTATATCGGTAGAGCCAAAATCAATTCCTCCGTCTGCGGGTCCGATAATCCATACCACGACTGTAAAAACAAACTACCTACTAATACTCGACACGGATACGAGGGACGCCCTTGTTCTCCCCGGTTCGGCTTATACACCCCTACCTCGATACACTTCCGCTCTATCTCTTCCCAGGGAACCAATTTCCCCATCTGCTCTAAAAATTGCCCCATTCGAGTTGACCTCTGTAAGGATAACTCATACTCCGCAAAACTCATCTGTGGCTCTTGTCCTTGCATGGGATATTCTCCTCTTATTAAATTTCATTATCTCGCTATTCCTTACCGATATTATTAATACCACTCCCGCTCTCTTTCGTTTCATTTTCCCTCGAAACTCCCTCTGTATTACAATAATTAAAAAATTAAACCTTTATTCAGAGATCTCAAATAAAACATTAACAAACAAAATAAAAAAGGGCGAAAGTTTTCATTTCGCCCTTTTTGAAAAGATAAAAAATAATTGGAATATTAGCGTTTTGAAAATTGGAAACGTTTTCGGGCACCCGGTTTCCCGTATTTTTTCCGTTCGACTTCTCTCGGGTCACGGGTTAATAAGCCATAATTCCTTAGCGTTGTACGTAAATTTTCGTTTGCCTCTAATAAAGCACGCGCAATACCATGTCGTAATGCTCCTGCCTGACCTGCTAATCCGCCACCATCACAAAGAGCACGAATATCATACATCCCTTCCGTACCTGTAACTACGAGGGCTCGTTTTGCAATACGAACTAAAACTTCTCGTGCTAAATATTGTTCTACCGGTTTTCCGTTTACAGTAAATTTTCCACTACCGGGTTTGATACGAACACGGGCAACTGCGCGTTTTCTTCTACCTGTCGTTACAATTTCTTTTGTATTTGGGTCTATCACGGTTCTGTTATCCTCCTGTCTTAATCTTTAATTTCCCAGATTTCCGGGTTTTGTGCATGATGTTTATGTTCATTACCAGCGTAAACTTTTAAGTGCTTTACAATTTTCCTTCCTAAACGGTTATGGGGAAGCATTCCCCAAACAGCCAATTCCATAGCACGCGTGGGATGTTTTGCTATGATTTGCTCGTAGGTAAATTCCCTTAATCCACCTTTATAACCTGAGTGCCTGTAATACTTCTTTTGCTCTGTTTTATTTCCCGTAAGAATTGCCTTTTCGGCATTGATAATAATTACATGGTCACCACAATCCATAAAGGGGGTAAAAATGGATTTATGCTTGCCCCGCAATATTTTTGCAGCCTCTGCGGCTACTCTACCTAATACTTTACCTTCAGCATCAATTAAATACCATTTCTTTTCGATTTCATTTATTTTCGGTATAAATGTTTTCACCAATGTTCTCCTCTTAATAAAAAGAAAATAGACATACTTATTAATTTGTAAAACTATTGGAAATGTAACGGGAATAAAAGTATATCAAAAATATCTTTCAATTATCAACTTGTTTAATTCAATAATTTTATTACACAAACTCAATAAGATTATGAAAAATATATAATTTCATGTTATTATATAAACATTATTAATTTAATGTAAGTTAATAATTGATAAAATATACTCGAAAAAGTTTTCATATTCCTGCGGTGCTCGAGATGGACTGCGAAACGTGGTTCCTTAAAACTAATTTTAGGGAGTTCAAAGCCGAGAGCAAAATTCGAGTAGTCTACGACAGGCCTTCATAGTAAAGGAAGTCGGATGGCTATCGTGAGAACACCCACTTATAAAAATTAGGTTCACAACGTTTCCAAAAAGTCCGACGACACACGCGGGATTTTTTTACAAAAAAAATTAAAAAATTTTTGAAGTTTATTCTTGACAAATGATTTTCAATATGATATTATTAATAACAATAAATGAATTAGTAAATTATTAGTCTTATAAAAAAGACTGATTTGACATAATGAAATATAATAAATATAATGATTGACATTATTAAACATAATGATAAAAAATAAGGACAAAAAAGGTGCTATCATTTTCAAGACCTAAAAAAGTAATAGGCATAGACCTGGGAGCCCACTCTGTTAAAACATTACAAATATCTAAACAAGGAAGAAAAATATATATAGAAGAAGCAGGTTATGCAGAAATAGATAATGAATTGGCTGTCGCAGATCCAATCAAAGCAAATACAGATGCTTTACTTGTAGCACTTACAGGATTAACTCCTAAACAAAGTTATATTGTTTCTGCATTGCCCGGAAATACTGCCGTTGTTCGTTATCCTAAAATTACATTGAAACAAAATGAGACCATAGCAAGTGCTGTCCAGAGGGAATCTTCTCAACATATTCCATTCGATTTGAACGAAGTACTTCTATCCTGGGATGTAATAGCACAAGAATCAGAAGAATCCAAAGTGCAGATACTTCTTGTAGCAGCAAAGAATGATGCTATAAATAGTCGCCTTCGCATCTTTCAGGCATGTGATATTGCCTGTTCTGTATTCGATATTGATTCCATTGCGGTATATAATGCAATAGAACGGTGTCACTTATTACATCCGGAGGAAAGCATTGCTATATTTGATATTGGTTATTCTTCTTCAAGTATCCATTTTGTGTGTAATATGAAATCTGTATTCATTCGTGACTTAATGTGGGGGGCAAAAGATATTCTTGATGCTATTGTAAAAGAAAGAAAATGCGATTATAAACAAGCAGAAAAAGAGTTAATATCCGCAAGCAAAGAAACTAAAACTGACCATCCTGAAGCAGTTGAAATTGCCACACCCGAGATAGCAGAAGCAGAAGAGGCAATTATAGCAGAACCTGTTTCTCCTCTTGCACCCTTAGACGAAGAATTTGATATAGATAGACCTCCTGTGGAAGTTGTAAGTTTTACACCCAAAAGCATTCGTGAAATTATGGTATCACCCATGAATCGAATGGTAAGCGAGGTGCGACGGTCTTTTGACTTCTATGAACACCAACTTTATGAGAAACCCGTGCAAAGGATTATTCTTTGCGGGGGTATATCTTGTTATCCTTTAATAGGCGAAACATTGGTGGAAGAATTTAATGTAGATACAGTTGAAGTTGCGGATTTAATGTCTCAGGAAGTTTTACTCTCTAATTCAAAATCATTAGAAATTTTTAAAGAACATTCAGCAAAATTTACTGTTGCCTTTGGCTTAGCAGCACGAGGATTATCCGAAATATGATAAGAATTAATTTACTACCCGAACAATTTAGACCTGTAAAGAAATCCATACTACCATACTTCTTAGCAATGGTGGTATTTGTTTTAGGTCTTCTTTCTATCGTTTTTTTCTACTTATCACTACATCAAAAATCTATTCAACTTGTGACACAAAAGAGTAACCTTCAAAAAGAATATGATTCTCCTACGGAATTAAAAAACGAAGATGGAGAATTTATAACCCTTTCAGGTGTTGTAAATGAGTACCGGAAGTTAGATAAGAAAAAACAGGATTTAGAAAAAAGGGTAGCTGTTATTCAGGAAATTTTGAGTGACCGTATCATCTGGTCTGAAAATCTTTTCTTACTTGCTAATCTGACACCGGAAAATGTTTGGTATGATAGAATTCGTGTTACCTGGCAGACATTCCGAGAAAAGGTTATTAAAATAGACCAAAAAACAGGGAAACCTGTAATTGACCCCAAAACAAAAGAACCCCAATTTGAACAAAAAAGTGTAAAGAAGCCTATTCTTGAAATTACTGGTTATGTAATTAGTGGAGAACAGGGGGAACGGCAAATATCACCTCTTATTGAGAATACAACAGACCCTGAAAAAGCCTCCTATTTTGTGAAGCAGTTTACTTTATTGAGACCCAAGATTGAAGATACAGAGTTTAATGGTTTTTCTGTTCGTAAATTCACATTAGAATATTTAATTGAAGCCAAACCGGGAGTTAAAAATGATTGATTTATTTCGTGGCAAAATAACAATTAAAGATTGGGCAGTCTTTGGTTTAGTTGTGGCCGTTGTTGTTGGATTATTTATTGTTGCTTATCTGTTACTTTTTATTCCTCAACAAAATAAGATTGCACAAATACAAAATGATATTAAAGATTTGCAAAAAAAGATTTCGGATGCGAAAAAAACTGTAGAAAACTATGACAAGTTACAAAATCAAGCAAAGAAAATGGACAATCTGGTGAAAATGTTCAATGAACGATTGCCTGAGAAAAGAGAAGTTCCGAAACTTATGAAACAATTTGAAAGTATGGGCGATAGTCTTGGATTAAAGACCCAACTCACTCCTCTACCAACTACTGTGGATTCATCAAAAGAGGTCATCCCTTATCAGGTTGTGGCGAAAGGCTCTTTTCACCAAATTGTTGCTTTCATTAATCTATTGGAAAAAGACCAGCGTTATTTAAAAATTTCTGACCTTGATATTGGCCCTGAAAAAGCAGGGATTTGTGAAGCAAAATTTGTTCTTAGTACATTCCGATTCGTTGAACAAGAAGATACTGGAACCCAACAACAGAAGAAGTCATAACTATGGATAACAGAAGACAAATAATCATAGCAGGTGCGTTACTCGTTATACTTATCGGTGTTCTTTTTTATCAATTTGTTTTGGCAAAACCAAAACCACCATCATCTCCATCAACGACCAATACCCAAGCTCCGGCTCCAACGCCTGCAAAATCACCCACACCTACCCCCTCAACACCTGTCTCTGCCGGAGGTACATCCATTGCACCGACAATTGATACTTTAGAACAAAATGTTGATGAGATCATTGAAAACTTATTAACTGCCATTCAAATAGTTCAGTTTAACTATCAAGAAATAGTCCCCCCTCGAAATCCAATGACACCACTGGTTGGTGTAATACAGACAACAATGTTTGAAGCAGAGACTCCTGTTCCAAGCACAGAAGTAACCCCGGGACAGGTTTTGAGTAAAAAGATTTCGGCAATAATCTGGGATGAATATCAACCTTTAGCCATAATTGATAATAAACTTGTGGCAGAAGGACATACCTTTCCAGACCGTATACAAGTATTTAAGATTGAACCATCAAGAATCGTATTTAAACTCGAAGATACAATTTTCCCGGTAAGATTAAAGGAGCAATAAAATGCAAAAAAGGAAAAATATCTGTTCCACTTTACATCAAACTGTTATAACAGCACCATGTAAAAAGGGGTATTTTGTTTCTGGTTTTCTGCTGTTTTTCTCTATACTTTTTATTGTTTGTTCATCATCTTTTGCTATTGATGATGCAACAAATTCTATATGGAAACAGCAGGAAAAAACATGGACTTTCCAAATTAAAAATGATTCCAATATGTCCTATCTCATATCGGAAAACAAAGAAAAGAATGAAATTAAACTTACATTAGGATGTTCTGAAGGTACTTCTCTCCCTACAGAACAGATATTACAAGATAGACCTGACTTTATAAATATTGCTTGTTCAAAATCCGATAAATCTGAAGTAGAATACACCTTTTCCATCGCTTCCGATTACTCATATAATGTGCAAAAAGGGGACACAGGATTATTTATCATCTTCAACCCCGTAAAAAATTATACTTCTGAAATTGACAAAGTCGCTTTGGATATACAATCCCTCATAAATAATCCTCATAAAACCGAAACCTCTAATATTGATGAAAAAATCAACTCTTTAGATAACTCTATTTCTAAACTTAGAGTAGAAAATGAACTCAAATTAGCCAAACAAATAACACCTGAATTTGTAATACAAGAACCAAAACAAGTTTTTGCTCAGGATACAACAGGAGCCCAGTCCCTTTCTGTGGGAAATGTTGGGAATCCGGAACGAAAAATTGAAATCCGTGAAGCAGAACCTGTAGAACCTCCTTCCCCACCCTCTCCACCTGTTGTAGAAAACACAAATACGCAATCTCAATCTGAAACTCCACAGACCCCTTCTGAACCACCTAAAGAACAACAAACCGAACAACCTCAAGCACCTCAAGGAACCCCTGCAGAAGAAGGGGCACAACCCCCTATGCCTCGCGAAACTACACCGGAACAAGCGGTAGATGCTACCGCGGAAATAACCAGGGAATTAAGAGAACTTCAATCCACAAATGAAGGAACAGATAAACAATTAGTTCCTATAACTCCTGAAGAACCGAAATCTACAGGAAAACCAGCAGAAGCAGAAAAGCCAAAACAAGAAGCTCCTGAAGAAATAAAAATAAAACCTTCGCCTAAAGGTTTAGATACAATTATTGATTTTGAATGTGAACAGATGCCATTAGCCAAAGTAGTTCCTTTATTAGCCTATAAAGCAGGTATAAATGTAATTGCGGGAGCAGATCTCAAAGGCAATGTTACCATGAGTTTGAAACAGGTAACTCTTAGAAGAGCCATTGAAGCTGCGCTACGAATGAATGGACTTGGAATTATACAAGAAGAAAATATCTATAGAATTGTTCCCTATGAAGAGGCGTTATCCAGTGATAGAAGCACTATTGTTGTCCGTCTTGAAAATGCAAAAGCAACTGAAGTAAGAAAAGTCCTTGAAGAAATCTCCAAGGGTACTAAAGGTCGTGAATTTATTACCCTTAGTGCCAATGATACAACAAATGTTGTGATTGTCTCTGGACCTGAAGAAAGTATTCAGGGATTGGCACAAATGGCGAGAGAATTGGATATAGCCAAACCTGTTATTCCAACAATTACGACAACAATCAAATTAAACTATGCAGAGCCGGAAGATTTGGCAAAATCTATCCAAAAAATTCTTACACCCAAAACAGGAAATGTATCTGCCGATGCTCGTGCAAGAAATATTATCGTAACGGATATTCCGGTTGTAGTTGAACAGGTAAAAGAAATCGTGCAAACCCTTGATGTCCCTGTTAAACAAGTCCTCATTGATACAATGGTTGTAGATGCCACATTAGGAGATGAATCTCAAACCGGTATTGACTGGTTATTAAAATCTGTTCACAGTCAGAGTTGGAGAGATTTTGTAATGTATGGGCCGGAAGGTAGAAAAATTGGAAATATTCAACAACTTGATTTAGGTGGAGCATCTAAAACAGGTGATACTATAGGTAGTCTTACATTTAACATTCTTACAAATGAAATTGATTGGAAGGGTGTTATTAAAGCCCAGATTCAAAATCGGAACGGACATCTTATTTCTAATCCTGTAGTAGCCACCATTGAAAACAAACCTGCCACAATAACAATCTCTCAAGAAATACCTTACATAGACCTTTCTCAAACAAGTCAAGGAGGTGCTTTAACAAACACCCGATTTAAGCAAATAGGTACAGTTCTCGAAGTAACTCCGCGTGTTACTCATGATAATCATGTTATCATTGATATAAAAGGAAAAGAAAGTACTGTGGTAGGTGAATTTAATGGCGTTCCTATTGAAGATATGAGACAGGTTACAAGCACACTTCATATTAACAGTGGTCAGACCATCTTTGTAGGTGGTTTAAGAAAACGGAACGATAGCGTAACCGCCCAAAAATTGCCGATATTAGGCGATATTCCAGTGTTGAATGTTGTTTTCAGGTCTAATCAACGGAAAGCCCAAATTAACGAACTGTTAATCTTCCTTACCTGCTCTGTATTAGAACAGGAATTACCGGAACTTACGGATGAACAGAAAAAAGCTTATGACGACGCCAAGCAGGCACCTATGGATGCCAACCTTGGGAAATACATGGGACATGATGTTCTCCATCCCAAAGAAATGGCTACTCCTCCCTATAAATGGAAACGAGTCAAAAAAGACCAATAATTATTCTTGATACTCTCTTATTAAACGACATATTCATATTTTCTTAATCAAATTTATTTAAACCTCTCCATATAAATCAAAAATCTAAAATTGCAAAAACAAACAAATATATTATATAATTTATTGATTTTATAGTTTATGAATTAAATATATAAGGATTTTGTATTCAATGGAAACTATTAATTTATATAATTTTAATTCAACCATAAAAATGTTATCATTGATGCGAAAAAAGTCAGATTTGAAAAATCTGCTTTCTCCTCCCCCCATTCGTATTTATGCAAATCATTTAAATGTCCCTCCAAAAATATTTGATAAATATTTAAGATTATTCGATTTGCCCTCTTCTGATTTTTTACCTATATCGTATCCTTTTATTTTAACAATGCCCATGCAAATACAATTATTTGCTCATCCTTCAATACTTATAAATCCTTTGGGTTTCTTGCATGTAAGCAATAATATGACATTGTATAAACCTATTCCTAAAGACGAAAAGATGGAAGCCTATTGTCATATAGATTTAACTCGATTAGTAAAGAAAGGACTTGAAATAACTGTAAAAATCCTAATAAATTCTAATTCCGAACCAATATGGGAATGTCATAGCACCTATCTTAAATTCTCAAAAAAGTATAGAGACGAGGAAGGAAATGGGAAAAAACAATTTTCTTTTGAATCGTATGATAAATATGATGAAGAACACCATTGGTATGTATCAAGAAAAGATGCTTTTTCCTATGCTCGGGTTTCTGGCGATTATAACTTAATACATCTTTCGTCGATATTTGCCCGTATAGCAGGTCTTCCTAAACCTATTATTCATGGTATGTGGTCTATTGGGAAATGTTTACATTATTTAAGTATTGATAGCTCAAATACTTTATATTTTTATCATGTATTTAAAGGACCTATCCCCTTAAATTCTTCCTGCAAACTTTGTATAAAGAATACACAAAACGATGCTAAACGCTTTGATTTATTTGTAGAGAATAATCCTCGTCCCTGCATACAAGGAATTATATCCGCATCTCCTATTGAATTGTAAAGAGAACCTCTGAATAGTTTATTTGGGCAACTATAGCACATAGGTAAAACATATTGTTTTTTATCTATGAAGAAAACCCAAAATAGGGATGAAGAAAAAAGAAAATATCTTACAAGTTGACATACACTACTATTATTTTTTGTAGACTGAATTTAATTTAGTTAAAAAATTATAATCACGAATCCCATTAATAGACACGAATAGAAAAAACCCATCATGCATTATTTTAATCAAACAATGTAGATAAAGCGTCCTCGCTTTTGATATTTTTAATTGGATAAGTTTTTTACCACAAAGAACACATAGGCTTTGACAGGGTTCACAATGTAGGGGCGAAACATGTTTCGCTCTTACATATTTTTTATATCACCTCCTCTGTGTCCTTTGTGTAAAATTTCCTTTGTGTCCTCTGTGCTAGATTCTTTTTACCACAAAAAGTGCAAAGACTTTTCTCAAAGTTTACAAAGTGAAAAGAACCTAAAGAAAAAGGCTTCAAATACAATTTTCTTGCTCTTTTATTCCGATAAGAGGATTGCGTACTGTACCTTTATAATTGAGAAGAAAGTATAAATCTGTTAATTTATGTCCTATTGATTACCAACTAAAAAATAAGGCACAGGGAAAATTATCCTGTGCCTTATTTATTATTTAATATACAAAAATTATTTAATTTATACAAATAATGGGGCTAATACTAAAGCAATTACGCACATTAACTTGATTAAAATATTAATAGAAGGTCCGGCTGTATCTTTTAACGGATCACCGACAGTATCACCGACAACCGCTGCCTTATGTGCTTCGGAACCTTTTCCTCCGAAATGACCTTCTTCAATATATTTCTTGGCATTATCCATAGCACCACCACTATTTGCCATCTGAATACCAAGCATAACCCCTGTTGTAATTGCACCAACAAGGAATCCTGCCAAAGCTGGGGCACCTAAACCAAAACCGATAACTACGGGGATTACAATTGCTAAGACACCCGGCACCATCATTCCTTTAATAGCAGACTGAGTGGCAATATCCACGCACTTTTTGCTATCCGGCATAACATCTTCTTTTCCTTCTTTAAGTCCGGGAATTTCCTTAAACTGTCTTCTTACTTCTGCGATAATGGAATATGCGTTTTTACTCACAGCACTAAATAACATGGAACAGAAAACAAAAGGAACCATTCCGCCTATTAAACAACCCGCAAGTATTTTGGGGTCAATTAAAGAAACCTTTGAAGGGTCTAATTTTGCTGATAACATAAAGGCACTTAACAAACCGATTGCTGCATACGCTGCACTACCAATAGCAAAACCTTTTCCGATAGCGGCTGTTGTATTTCCTACAGCATCTAAATTATCTGTGATTTTCCGAACACTGGGGTCAAGACCGGACATTTCAGCAATACCACCTGCATTGTCGGCAATGGGTCCATAAGCATCTACAGATAATACCATTCCTGTAGTTGCAAGCATACCTAAAGAAGCAAGAGCCACACCATACATTCCACCTACTTTATATGCAAGGATAACAGATAAAGCAAGAACAATGACAGGAATACCCGTGCTAAACATTCCGACAGATGTGCCACCTACAACAGCAACAGCAGGTCCAGATTGTGCTTCTTCCGCCAATTTTTGCACAGGCTTATATTTTCCAGAGGTAAAGTATTCGCTGGTAAAACCAACTATAATCCCGGAAACGATTCCATAGATGCAAGCCATAGGAGGTCCCCACCAACTATACTCGGTTCCATCTAAATTAAATGTTCCACCTTTTAAATACCCATAACCCAACACACCTAAAATAGTTAAAACAGCACTTACATAAGTTCCCCACATCAAGGCACTCTGGGGGTCACTTTTAGTAAATGTTTTAACATAGAATACACCAATAATTGAAGCGATAATACCAATAGCGGCAACATAGAAGGGGAATGAAATTACATAAGAACTACCCGTTATCATTCCAGCTACAGCAAGACTTGCAATAATTGATTCTACATAAGACTCTAATAAATCAGCACCTAACCCAGCCACATCACCCACATTATCACCTACATTGTCTGCAATCACAGCAGGATTTCTTGGGTCATCTTCAGGAATTCCTGCTTCTACTTTTCCGACAAGGTCTGCTCCCATATCAGCACCTTTTGTATAAATTCCACCACCAGACCGTGCAAATAAAGCTACTAAAGAAGCACCCATTGCATATCCATTCACTATCTGGGCTTCTCCGTTAAAAATCTTATAAACAATAACTAACAATAATGTTGCAATCCCGACAACGCCCAATCCCATCACAGAACCGCCACTTACAGCAATGTCAATGGCTGCTTTTACTCCACCTGAGCGAGCGGCTTCTGTGGTTCTTGCATTGGAACGCGTGGCAATAAACATACCCAAGAAACCTGCCATGGCGCTGGCAACAGCCCCTAAAATGAAAGCGATAGAAGTTTTCCAGCCTAAGGGCAAATCAGGACGCATTCCACCTACGATGGCAATAAGCACTGCAATAATAAGTACGGTAGCCATTACATAGCGGTATTCTCGCAAAAGGAAGGCTAATGCCCCTTCTTGAATGGCTTTAGAAATCCGTGTCATCTTCTCATTGCCTTGAGATTTTGACAAAACATACTGAATCATGTAGGCAACAACCAATAAAGCAAGGATAGAGGCTGCGCCTGTAACTTTTAAATAACCTAATCCTGTCATAACATTTACTCCTTTCGTTTAGTTAAATTTTATTGTTTTAACCGTATTCACATTTATTTATTTTACTTGCTCACAAACCTTGATATTATCTCATACTTATGATATATTTTGAAGGATGGATAATGCCTTTTGAGCAGCAATCTGGGATGCACTTTTCTTGGTTTTACCCTCCCCTGAAGAAATAAATTTATCCTCTATAAAAATTCCTATCTGAAATTTCTTTTGATGGTCAGGACCTTCTTCTTTTATTACTCGATATTCCGGTAAGGGCCTCTGATTTTTTTGACACCATTCTTGCAATTCAGATTTAGAATCTTTACGGACAGGTAAATGGGAAATTTGTTCCAGGTATTTTTCAAAAATTTTGTAGATAAATTTCTTTGTTGAGTTCCATCCTTTGTCTAAATAAAAAGCTCCGATAAATGCCTCCATTGCATCTTCAAGAATAGAATCTTTATTTCTTCCCCCTGCATTCTCCTCTCCTTTACTCATAAGAATAATATCCGGTAGATTTATATTTTTTGCCACCTGACTTAGTGATTGTGACCTAACGATAGAAGAACGCATTAAGGTTGATTCTCCCGGAGATAATCCCGGATTGGTATTATAAATATATTCAGCAATAGCCAGTCCTAAAACCGCATCGCCTAAAAATTCCAAAGATTCATACATACAACGATGTGTTTTTGTTTTTTTACTATATAATGAAGTATGTGTCATTGCCATCTTAAATAAATTAATATTTTTGGGCTTAAATCTTAATCTTCTCGCCCAAGATAAAAATAAGATTTCCCACTTACCCTCTATATTTATCTCCATAAGATTAAATTCATTTTAACGATAATACAAAGTTACTATATTTTATCAAATTGATTTCCTAATATCCAATTTAAAACCTATGCGAAAAAAAATCCCTGCAAATAAAATTTATTTACAGGGATTATAAATATTCTTTGTTTATTTATTTTACCCGGGATAACACATATTTAATGGCGTCACCCACAGTAATAATTTGATTGGCATCATCATCTAACTGGATATTAAATTCCTCTTCAAGAGTCATTAATAATTCCGTTAAATCCAAGGAGTCTGCCCCTAAATCTTCTATAAAACGCGCCTCATCCGTAACCTCGTCTATGGAACGACTTAAACGGTTGGCGATAACTTCCTTAATTTTACTGACTAAAGCATCGGTATCTGTCATTTTTTCACCTCCTTTCGAAAATATAAAATTATTTCCCACTTTTGTTACATCATTTTACCAAGATAGGTTGTTTAATGTCAAACATTTTACATTCTAACAATTAATATACATACAGATATATGTTGGATATTTATTTTTACAAAAAAGTTTCAAAATATTGTTTTTTGCATACATTTATTTTATATTGTATGATTATTATGAACTTTACAAAAGCAACTTAAAACAAATTAGAAAGGAGAAAGATATGGCTAATTTTCGTTTAGGGTTTATCGGTGCTGGATTTATTGCCCGTTTTCAGACAAAAGCATTACAAGGTGTCCGTGGGGTAGAACTTGCAGGTGTTTATGCTCTAAAAGGGGTAGGTGAACTTTCCTCTTTATCGAAACGATTAGGCGTTGGAGATTGTAAGGTTTATAAAAATATTAAAGACCTTTGTGAAAATGTAGATGCGGTTGCTATATTTGCTCCGAATTTCGCACGATTAGAGATTATGCAAAAAATTGCGGATGCAGTTAAGGGAGGGGCAAAAATTAAGGGGATTATTTGTGAAAAACCTTTGGGAAGAACCGTAAAAGAAGCCATGGAATTGGTAAGCATAGCAAAATCAACAAAATTACCTACAGCCTATTTTGAAAATCAACTTCACATGAAAGCTATCCGCAGTCAGAAATCGCAATTAGCATCTGTTGAAGAAGTTATGGGACCCATAGCGTTGGCTCGTTCCTCCGAAGAGCATTCCGGTCCTCATGAAGGCTGGTTCTGGGACCCAACAAGACAGGGAGGAGGAGTTCTCTGCGATATGGGTTGTCACAGCATTGCCTGTTGCTGGTATGTATTAACTCCCCAGGGGAAACCTGTAAATTATTTGAAACCTATCAGCGTATCTGCAGAGGTAGGACTACTAAAATGGGGATTGCCTCGATGGAGAAAAGAATTGTTAAAGAAAACAGGAGTAGATTATAGCAAAACACCCGGTGAAGACTTTGCTACAGGGATAGTAACTTTCCAAAATCCTAAAACAGGACAAATTGTAAAAGGGCAATTTACAAATTCCTGGATGTATGATAAACAAGGGCTGCGATTGATGATGGATGGTTTAGGTCCCGGATATGCATTTGAGTTTAACTCCCAGATGTCTTCGCTACAAGTTTTCATTGGAGATTCTGCTGCAGAAGCAGTTGCCGATGCGGAATCAGCGTTAGAAAAATCAACAGCAAGTCGTGGATTATTGATTGTAGAACCCAATGAACCTGATTTATATGGGTATGTAGATGAAATTTGCGATGCTATAAATTCCTTCCAAAAGGGGAAAGATGCTTTTCTAAACTTTGAATACGGATTGGAAATAACCAAATTATGTCAAGCCGCTTATATGTCCGCAGAACAAAAACGGGTAATTGACTTAACAGATAAAAATACCCAGAAAGAATTAGAAAATTATGTTTCATTAATAGCACAAGGTAAAGGTAGAGAAGTTTTACAAATAATAGAATGAAATACAAAATGATATAAAAAAAACAATAAATCGGAGTTTTCAACTCCGATTTATTGTTTTTATACAGAATTTTCCCATTCATGTTCTCTTTGTGATAAAATATATATGCTACAAATTGTATTTGATTATTCAACTGAAAATAAAACAAGGTTATTTTTGATGAAAGATTTTCTTTATATCAATAACAAAATATTCAGAAAAAATTTATGTTTTTTTCTTTTATCATTATTAATTTTTCTCTTTTTATTCACTCATCCAGGCTTTTCAGAATTAAATGCTGAACAAAAAATAATAGAAAAACAAGATGGACTAAATATTACCCAAAGTTTATCGCAAAACCCAGATTGTGCTGTAGACTCTTTTCTTGATGTATCTGTTGAATTAACATATTCGGGAGAAGAGCCCCTGCTTACATTAGGAGTAGAAGAAATAGTCCCTGATGGGCTTGTTTTTGAAGCAGTCATAAGTGGTTCTGCACCTCCATTGCAGCCTTCAATAGGTGCCTCTGGAATCTTAGAATTTGGCTGGATTTTTGTTCCATCTTTTCCTGTTTCTTTTACATTTCGTTTAAGATTTGCACAACCTATTAGTGGGGGAAATCAATCCATTACAGGAACTGGTATTTATGGATTATCTGGGGACCCTCAAAAAACAGAACCTATTGTCTCCTATTTTGATTGTCCGATTACTGAAGGTCAAATCGAAGGGGAAGGGATAGTTGAAGGTAGCACTGAAGGTAGTGAAGGAGAAGGAACATTTGAAGGAGAAGGTATAGTGGAAGGAAGTCTTGAAGGTATTGAAGGGGAGGGAACATTCGAAGGAGAAGGGTCTTCGGAATCCGTTTCATTTAATATATCTTCAAAATCGGGCGACCTATACTCCCCTGAACAAGAAATGGAATTTGAAGTAAATATTTCATATTTAAATCCTCTGGAAATTACCGCATTAGGGGCAAAAGTATTTTTACCTAAGTATTGGCAGTTTGTGAAATTTATTTCCGGGTCTCCTCCTCCTATATATTATTTTGATACAGAAACGGGTCAAATAGAATTTGCATGGATATTTGTCCCATCTGGAGGAATTACTTTCTCTTTTTCCGTTCGTGTGTCTCCTGAAACGGAGGGTATACAAGAAATTTCGGGTTATGGTATATACAGAACAACTGGGGACCAAATTACAACAAGTATCTCTAAAATATATTTAACACCTGTTCCAAAACCAGACCTTGCTTTTATTTCAGGGACAGTTACGCCCACGACACCTTTTTCTCAAGGAGTTATAACAATTAAATATACAGCTCAAAATACAGGTTTTGTAAATATCGACAATAAAAGTTGGATTGATTGTTTCTACTTATCCAACGATGAACGGCTTGACGAAACAGATATTGAAATAACTTGTATTACCAATAATACTTCTGTTTCTGTAGGGGAACAATATACAAATACATTAAAAGCAAAATTACCTTCCTCCATATCTGGTAATTTTTATATTCTTACTTACCTTAACAAAACAAAGACTGTTTATGAAGAGTCAATGGGTAATAATATTGGGGTTATCGAAATCATACAAATACAACCCCGAGAATATGATTTTCAACTCACTACAGATATAACAGAAGGAAATACAGGGATACCTATTCCTATTAGAGTGTATGCATATAATCCTGAAAATCTACAACCTGCTGTAGGGAAACAAATTATTTTACAAATTACCCATCGAGGATTTTCAGAAACAAACTCATTTACTACGGACTCAGAAGGGAACATATACTATACATATTACCCTGTATCAAACACGGAAGGAGGAATATACAGCATTTCAGCCAAAGATGCAAGGGAAGAAGATTATCCTATTACTAAAGAAGTCTCATTGCGGGGACTTACCATAACTCCTACAAATTATTCCCTTGAAGTTATCCCTGATAAAATATATACTATTCCTTTTGATATTATTAATTTAGGAGATACGGAAGAAAAACAATTAACATTCGTAGTAACGGGAATACCCTCTGATTGGAATTATGATTATGTTATTCCATCTTCCATACAAGGTCAATCTAAGGAAACTTGCAAACTTGTTCTGTATTCAAAGCCAACAACACAAAATAATTTTCCTATAACACTTAGTTTGCAAAGTAATTCAGGAACTCGCGCTACGGCTCAATACGATATTAGTCCCAAACCCTATCAAACGATAATTACATCTATGCCTGAAGAGGTTTCTCTGCCTTTGGTTATTGGGGAAACCCAATTTTATACGATAGAACTAAAAAACCCAGGTGGAAAAGACTCGGGACCTGCTCAGATACAATTAGAGCCTAATAATCCTAATATTCATTTAGTTAGTCCAAATGCAATTTACAATATTCCCGCAGGTGAAAGTTATTTTGTTTCTTTACAGGTAGGCATCCCTTTTATTGAAATACCCGAACCTATAAATACCTCTCTTTCTATAAATTTTCAATCTGGGTTAAATGTTTCTATTCCTGTAAAAATTATTCCAGATACCACAAAAAGTTTAACAATAAATGTTTTAAACAAATATACGAATGAATCCATCCATAATGCAGATGTTTCTATCGTTAATGAAAGTACTGTTCTCTATTCTTCTAAAACAAATAACGATGGAAAGATTGAAGTAAACCACCTTCCAGAAACACCTTTTTCTATAGTTGTAATGAGCGAAGGATTTGAAAGTCAAACCTATTTTATATCCCATTTAAAAAATACTCATGAAACAATTGACATTCATTTAGAACCTTTCTCATCGGAACAATTCTGGTGTTATACTATTGATGAGAATCAGAACCCTTACCTCACTTCAATATCAAATACATCCACACTGGAACCGAACAATACTTCTGCATTAACAATATCACCAGGTTATATTCCTTTTATCACCACGGGTTCACCTTATTATTCTACTCTTTCCATTACGAATCAAGGGAACAATCCTGTACATGATGTATATTTATATCCATATCAAACTGATTTATTAAATACACAGTATCCTGTGCAATATTTAGGGACCATCGAACCTCAATCTTCCATTAATATTCCTGTTATTACACAAGTTTCAGAATTTTTTGACTTTGATTCTATATGTTCTTCATCAGTTTTGACAGGTATTACTTTCTCGGAACAAATAAATAATAAAAACATGTCACAATTCATGGTAATACCTTTATGGAATACGGGGGCTTTATGTCCTGATTATACCCCTGTCTATGGAGACCTATATCAAATAAAAGAAACAAAGCCTGAGACAGTCATTGTTCCAATAAACATTCAAGTATTACTACTCGATAATCAATCTAATCAAGAAGTACCCATTCTTTCCTATTCAACGGGACAAATGACACTATCTACCGGCGAGGTCTTACCTATCACAATGAGAGTAGCCAATCAGATAGGACTTTATGAGCAAATGAATATTCAATGGCAAATTAAAAATACGGAAAATGGAGAAGATATAACATCTCTGTTTCAGATTTATGAATTATCTAATTTGAATAAAACAACCATGTCAAAAGATAGTATAAAGAAAAAACAATGGCTGGTTTATCCGTTAAATGAATTTTGGGAGAATCCTACATCTGAAATTAGTTTGTCTGCACAAATTTATATTACTTCTTTACAGGGAACATGGGATATATCCTCTCCCCCACTACCTATAAAAATCCTTTCTCAACCGATATTAACGGAGCATGTATTTTCCCCGCAAATACACGAGTTGCAAATTTCATCCAGTGCAGAAAACCCTCAAGAAACAGTCCTCCCATTAGCCATTCTATCTTCCCCGTCAGGTAATATTAATTATCCTGTAAAATTTGAATGGGAGGATATTCAATACATACATGAAACGGGTAGTATTGCGTCTTTGTCTTTAATTCAAACGAAAATAAACGGAATAAAAACAAATTATCCACAATTAACTTACAACAACCTTTCTTTTGAAAAAGAACAGGCTCTTTCCTATCTATGGTATTTTCTATCTCCACCTCTTTCCAATAAATGGAATCTAAACTCTCGATGGACATATAAAAATGATAAGGGAAGTCCATTACCTCTTATAACAAAGGAACAGTATCACGATTTAATCCATACTATTGAAATTACAGGAGATAATGCTTCAATAATTACTGGATTGCTTAGCAACGATGATAATGATGGACAAAGAATACCTGACAATATTTATTTACCTGATGGAAAAACTTTAAGTATTTCCGCACCATCAAATCCTGTATGGGTGCCTACAAGAAATTCCCCCAAAGAATACGGAATTTCTTACACCTCTTTACAACAGACTGATTATGTTTATTTACATTCCAATTTTCCAGAAGATGTTCCTGAAAATGCCGTTATTCTTCGTATCCGAAGAATAGATATGAGTGTTATTCCATCTGCAAATTATTGGGTCAGTAGACCTACGAATACGAGTCATAAACATGACCTTGAAAAACCCTCCTTACACTTTGTTGACAAATCTGGTTATAACTCATATATCGTAGAATTTCAATCAGAATCATTAGAAAATCAGCCTCCTATAGCCAATGCAGGAGAAGATATAACAAATGTATATCGTCCATCATCTATTACTCTTGATGGGACAGGTTCCTACGACCCTAATGGGGACCGAATTAATTATTCATGGAGTCTTATTAGTAAACCTTTTGATAGTTTTGAATATCTAAGAAATGCAAATACTGCAAATCCTATTTTAATTCCCGACCTTCCAGGAACCTATATTGCACAACTTATTGTTTCAGACGGTTTTGCACAAAGTGAACCCGATACTGTTATTATTGAAGTCATTAATCGTCTACCTGAAATTATAATTAATGGTCCACAGAAAGCACGGCCTCGTGATATTGTTACATTAGATGCGTCATCAGTAATAGACCCGGACGGAGATGAAATAAACTTTCTTTGGAAATTGGTAAAAAAACCTGATAACAGTCGTGTATCTCTTCAGGGGGTTTTAAATAATATTGTAACAATTACACCGGACTTATTAGGTCAATATGAATTTATATTGTACATTTCAGATGGCTTTGATAATTCGTTTATGCAATGGCAATTAGATGTTTATAATCATCTCCCTGAAATTGCGATTAATTTTCCGACCCCTGTTTATTTGAATACCAATGTTTCTATTTCTGCATCAGCAACTTTTGACATAGATAATGACCCATTATCATATCAATGGCGATTGGTATCAGCACCTGCGGGAAGTAATTCAATACTTAGTTCAACATCACAACCCGAAATTAGTTTTATATCCGATAAACGAGGCACTTATACATTGAAACTTGAGGTTTCCGATACTTATGAAAAAACAGATAAAACCATCTCTATACAATGTGTAAACAGGAAACCCCAAACAATTGTAACCCCCAGTGCTATTGAAATTCCTCATGGTGAAACGGTTCTTTTCGATGCTACACAAAGTTCTGATTCAGATAATGACCCACTTACTTTTAATTGGGAACTTCTATCCCGACCTATATTAAGTAGCGCAGAGATTTATTTAATTCAAAATAATATAGCTGGGCTAAAAACAGATGTCCCAGGGAAATACAGTGTTACTCTTCAAATAAATGACGGTTTTGAATCGGGTGAGTTAGTAACCTCACAAATTACAGCAACGAATAGTTCTCCCGAAATACAATGTCCGGAACAACCTATAACAGGTTCTGTAGGGCAACCTTTAACCATACCATTACCTGAAACAGATGACCCAGAAAATGACCCTCTTACATATTCCTGGAAAATTATTTCAAAACCAGTAGAAAGCACGATAGGTTCTATAAACTCAACAGAACCTGAATTTACATTCACACCTGACCGTAAAGGAACTTATGAGATTCAAGTTACGATATCAGACCCATGGGGAGGTAATGCTTCTTGCGTTATTACTGCAGAAATTTCTAATCAACGCCCTGTAGCGATAATTCAATCCGAAACACAGGGGTTTATAAATAGCCCTGTACCTCTCTCCGCAGAAGATAGTTATGACCCCGATGGAGATACTATCAAGGGTTATCAATGGACACTCATTGCTAAACCTCAGGGAAGTTTTGCTCAATTATCCAATCCTGCAGAAGTTATAACACAACTGATACCTGACCGTCATGGGGATTATCAAGTGCAACTTCAAGTTTACGATGGAAATATGTGGAGTAATCCGGTTATAGCAATAATTACTACGGAAAATCGTCAACCCGTAATTACTATAATTTCTTCTGAATATCTTGAAATTGGAACTACTAATGTTTTAGATGCATCTTTAAGTTACGACCCGGATGGAGATGAACTTTCCTTTAACTGGAAACTCCTCGATAAACCCAAACGGAGTAAAACGGAATTAAGTAATAACGTTGAGTCTATTTGTTCCTTCATACCCGATTACCCGGGATATTATTCTATTGAATTACTTGTATCAGACCCATATTCCTCTGTAGTTCGTTCGGAAATCGTTCTCAGGACTCTTAATGTCCCACCAATAGCAATCATATCTGCCCCTCAGATAATAAAAATAGGCGATGAAGTAACAATAGATGGGACAGGTAGTTATGACCCCGATGGAGATACTATTACATATCAATGGCAGTTATCTTTCCGACCTAATGATAGTCAAACTACTTTAAGTTCATTAACAGAACCTACAACACGATTGTATATTGACAAAGAAGGAACTTATACTATTGAACTTCAAGTTAACGATGGAAAGACAACATCGGATATAACAAAAATTTCTCTTTCCACAGGGAATGTGGCTCCTGTAGCAATTGCAGGGACAGATAGAAATGCAGTAGTAGGGACACAGTGTTATCTTGATGCAAGTTCCAGTTATGACCCCAATAATGATGAGTTAGTTTATATCTGGGAAATCATATCAAAACCTGTTGGAAGTCAGGCAGAACTTTTTGATGCGAATTCACCCAAACCTTACTTTATACCTGATGTGGAAGGCGATTATGAGATACAGTTAATCGTCTCCGATGGGAAACTATTCAGCAAACCTGTTCTCGTTAGAGTCAGTACCACAAACAATCCTCCTGTGGCTCAATTGAAACAAGATAATTTTCAGGTACATGTGGGGGATATTGTTACTATTGATGGTTCAGATAGTTATGATGTAGACAACACTCCTATTTACTATGAATGGATATTATTGTCAAAACCCGAAAACAGTGCAGTAATAATACAAAATGCAGACCAACCGACTATCACATTAAACATAGACAAAAAGGGCTTCTATCAGGGGACACTTGTTGTCAATGATGGTTTCTTAAGAAGTAACACAGTAAACTTCCAGATTACATGTATCAATCGTTCTCCTGTGGCTGTTATTAAAGGACCTGAAACAGCATTTATTGGAGATGAAATAATTCTGGATGGTTCAGATAGTTATGATTCTGACATGGATGTAACTGAATTGAAATATAAGTGGTCTATTGTTTCTATACCGACAGGAAGTTCTGTTGCTTTATTAAACCCCACGGCAAAAATTATTAATTTTACAGCAGACATAGAAGGAACTTATGAATTCCAACTTGTTGTAAATGACCAGGAAATAGATAGCAGCCCGATAAGACATAAAATAACTGTTACTTGTAATAAGCCGTCACCTCCTTCAGGAATTTCTGCTACTGATGGAATTTACCCTGACAAAATTTTTATCTCATGGAATTCTTCCCCGGGAGCCGTAGAATATCGTGTTTACAGGAACGATGAAAATAACCTCGCATCTGCTGTTCCTATATCACCATGGACAAGTAACCTCTATTATGAAGACATAATAATCATTGAACCTCAAGAGCAGAATAAAACTACTTGTGGATGTTCATCAAATTGCAATGATATGTGTAATCCTCATGGGAAAACGATAACAAAATTTTATTGGGTTATTGCAAGAATTAACAAAACCTGTGTTAGTGATTTTAGTAATTTGGAAAGTGGTTCTGTTAAGATTTCCTCTTCAAACCAAAAATTACCAGACTTTATTTGTAATATTTTAAGAATTTTTGCAAACTGATTTAAGTAACAGTTGGGTCTACATGCTCAAACATATGGAACAATCCGATGGTTGAGCGTGTCAAATCGAATATACCGAATAGTGTTCTCTATGAGTGTAGGAATGGATAGGGAAAATAAAACAATCGAAATAGATAAAATAAAATGGATAAAAGGGACTGACAACTTATAATTTCTTATTTATCCTCAAAAACACATTTATAATCCTTTTTATAAGACATACAACATATAAGGGTAAAATATTTTTTGTTCTTCCTTTAGGACAGATATTTCGTCTGTGCTTTTTTTCTGATCTCGAATCATACTAACAAACACAAATAAAAATAAGTATCATTAATGCAAAGGTCGTAAAAAATATACATTTCATACTTTAAATGTATATACATAGAATTTTTATTCATAGAAGACAAAGAAGAACACAGAGAATTTGCTGAAAATATTTTGTAATGGCGAAAAAACAAAAAAATTTGTAGGGGCAATTCATGAATTGCCCCTTTTATTATTTTTTTTGCAATAAGGTTTAATTTATTGTTTATAATATAACTGTTAGATGTTAAACTATTGTAATGTAAGGTAAATTTATATGATTAAAGCAAGAGCAGGCAAAGTAAATTTTTTTTAGGTGCAGGAGCAACATTAATTTTAAGATTATTGGGTTGGAAGGTACAAGGTCCTCCTCCTCCCTACCCTAAATATGTTGTTATTTTTGCACCTCATACATCTAATTGGGATGGATTGGTAGGAATTTTATGTAGTTTTGCATTAAGGGTTCGTGGAAATTGGTTAGGCAAAGGTTCTTTATTCAAAGGTATTTTTGGTTGGTTTTTGAAAAGAATTGGAGGAATTCCCGTAGACCGTTCTACACCTCATCGATTTGTAGAACAGGCAGTTGAACTTTTTGAAGGAAATGAACAAGTGGTTCTCGCTATTGCACCTGAAGGCACAAGGGAATTTAGCGACCATTGGAAAAGCGGTTTTTATCATATTGCCTATCATGCAAAAGTTCCTATTGTTTTCGGCTTCTGGGATTATAAAACTAAGAGAGTTGGAAATTCTGGTGTTGCGTTAATACCAACAGGAAATATAGAAGAGGATTTAAAAATCATTCGCGATACATATAATCAATTCTTGCCGAAATATCCTGAATGTAGAAGCCTCGTTCAATTTAAAGAAACACAAATCTTGAAAATAAACAAACCCTCAGACCAAAACCACAAATAAAAATTTGTAAAAGGGCCATCATTTTTGTAATATTATTCATAAATATAAAATTCAATAAAAACAATTAAAGGGTATAAGATATGGGAACATTATCCTGTCCTTTCTGTAAAACAGAATCAGGTAACATTCAAAACACCATTAAAGCCTCGATTTATTTAAAGGCTGTATTACCATCTCTTGTTGACCTCGTTCAGTTAGACAAACCTGCAAAAGATTTAATTCAATCTGCCAACGAGAAAATTTTCTTTTCACTTCGAAATGGAGAAAAAACTTTTTTAAAGATTGAAAACGGAGAAATTTCGTATTCTCCTGAAAAAGTGGATAATCCTACCATCCACATTCTTCTTATGAGCCCTGAACATGTAGTACAAGTTTTTGAACAAGGGAAACTCCCTTTCTTATTAAAAGGTTTTACACGGATTTCTTTTCTAAAGAAAAATTTTGATGCACTTACCAAACGATTAGAGTATTATTTAAAAGGACCGCAAAACTATACCGAAGAAGAGAAAAAAATATATGCGATACTCCAACTTAAAACAGCCCTGCGTTCTGCCGAAGTTCTTGCTGAAAAAGAAGAAGTATCTAAAAAAATACTTGCAGGCACACCTCCGGGAATATTAAAAGTAAGTATAGAAAGTATTAATTTTGCAGTATATTTTGGATATGTAGATGGTAAATGGAAATATGTTGACCCATTATCAGAACAAAATATTAGTTCCGTTTTGAGTTTAAAGGACCTTGAAACTACCAAACTTTTGCTTACAAACAAATTAGATACATTTGCGGGTTTAGGATTGGGGAAAATTCATATTTCCGGAATCATACCTATTATTGATAATGTAGGACTGGTTTTAGGGCGAATTACGCAATATATTTCTTAAACAGTAAAGGAGTTGTATTTATGCAAGTTTACAACTATTCGGAAAGTCAAAAATGGTTTGAAAGAGCAACTCGTGTTATTCCTTGTGGGGTATACGGACATTTCAGTCCAGCTCCCTGTGTTCCGACAAATGCTTATCCCTTTTTCAGCACTCGTGCTGATGGGTGCAGATTCTGGGATGTAGATGGAAATGAATTTATTGATTATATGTGTGCTTATGGTCCGATGATTATGGGCTATCACAACCCTGTAGTAGATGAAGCATTTATAAATCAATTGAAACAGGCCGACGCCAATAGTATTGCTTCTACAAAAATGGTAGAGTTAGCAGAGTTTTTAGTTGATTTAATTCCTGTAGCGGATTGGGCATTTTTTGCTAAGAATGGAGCCGATGTAACGAACTATGCAGTGATGATAGCCCGTGCAGAGACAGGCAGAAAAAAAATTATAGCCATCAAAGGAGGGTATCACGGAACAGCGCCCTGGATGCAGGGGATTGGTCATCCCGGGGTCACCGAAGAAGATGTAGCCAATGTTATTCGGATTCCCTGGAATGATTTGAAGGCACTGGAACAAGCATTAGAAGAAAACTATGGGCAGGTTGCTGGTTTTATATCCTCTCCATATCATCATCCTGTGTTTGCAGATAATGAATATCCCGCAGAAGGTTATTGGGATAGCGTTCAGAAGTTATTGAAAAAACATGGTGTTGTTTTAATCAGTGATGATGTTCGGGCGGGTTTTCGACTTCATTTAGGCGGTTCTAATGAATATTTCAAATTTAAACCTGACTTAATATGTTTTTGTAAAGCCATTGGTAATGGCTATCCTATATCTGCCCTTGTAGGCAAAGAAGAATTAAAAGTAACCGCATCCAAAGTATTTCATACCGGTAGTTATTGGTATTCTGCTGCTTTTATGGCAGCTGCAATAGCCAATCTTCAAGAATTAAAAAGATTAAAAGCACCCGAATATCTTGAGCAATTGGGAAATAAGTTTAATGAAGGTTTAATTAAGTTAGCCAAAGATTATGGATTTAATTTAAAAGTTACAGGGCACCCTGCTATGGCATACTATCGAATTACAGATGACCCCAGTCTACAACTTCATCAAAGATGGTGTGCAGAATGCACAAAACGAGGAGCCTTCTTTACTTCCCACCACAATTGGTTCTTATCTATGGCTCATACTGATGCCGATATCCAAAAAACATGGAATATTTGCGAGGAAGCATTTAAGGTTTTAAAATCATCTATATAATATAAAAAAGATTTGTAGAGGAGTATTCAATTATGCCCTTAACAGAACAAGAACACAAAGAACTAAAAACCATTGCTAAAAAGATAAGAAAAGACATCGTCGATGTTACCCATTGGTCAGGTGGAAGCCATATCGGTGGGTCTTTAAGTATGGTGGATTTTATGGTCGTTCTTTACTGGAAATATATGCGAATAGACCCTAAAAATCCATCGTGGGAAGACAGGGACCGTCTTGTATTGAGTAAAGGACATGGGGGTGTAGGACATGCTGTCATTCTTGCGAACCGTGGTTACTTTGATTTTGAATTACTAAAAGAATTCAATCAATTTGGGTCTGCTTTTGGTATGCATTTAGATTCTAAAAAAGCTACGGGAGTTGAAGCATCAACCGGTTCTATGGGACATGGTCTTTCTCAAGCATTGGGAATGGCTTTAGGTGCCCGCGTATTAAAGAAAGATTGGAAAATTTATGCGGTTCTTGGTGATGGGGAATGTAACGAAGGTTCAATCTGGGAGTCGGCCATGGCGGCAAATCACTATAAGACCAGCAATCTTATCGGTTTTTTAGACCGCAATCACATGATGATAGATGGACCTACTGAGTCGGTTATGAGTTTAGAACCTATTGATAAAAAATGGGAAGCCTTTGGTTGGTATACACAGGTTATTAATGGTCATGATATGGTCCAGATATGCAATGCTATAGATAAGGCACTTAAACATACCGAAGGGCCTTCTATGATTATATGTGATACCATCAAAGGCAAAGGTGTTGATTTTATGGAAAATAATCCGGCATGGCATTATGGCGGACTTAACGCTGAACAAGCAGAAAAAGCAAAACTTTCCATAGATAAAATGTATCCAGATGTACCTTAAAATAAACCCTAATAATGAAGAGGAGAAGTAATATGAGCCCTGTGGGAGGTTTAACATGGACGGTATATGATGCCGACAAAATGACCCAAGCAGAAACATACGGACTTGTTTTAAGCGAATTGGGAAAAATGAATCCCAAAATAGTGGGTCTTTCTGCAGACTTAGCCAAATCTACCAAAATTGGTAAATTCGGGGAAAAATTCCCTGAGCGTTTTTTTAACTTAGGAATAGCTGAACAAAATATGTTTGGCGTTGCGGCAGGTTTAGCCAAGGTAGGACTTCTACCTTTTGTTTCTACATTCTCCGTTTTTGCATCCATGCGTGCGGTAGAGTTTTTAAGGACGGATGTCTGCTATCAAAACCTAAATGTAAAAATTATAGCAACTCATGGTGGGACTTCCTTTGGCTCTGCGGGAACAACCCATCATTCCATCGAAGACCTTTCCATTATTCGCGCTATCCCCAATATAAAACTTATCGTTCCTGCGGATGCGGTAGAAACTGCATTAGCAGTTCAGGCATGTGTTGAAGTTGAAGGTCCTGTATATATACGGATTGGACGCAGTTTCGAACCTCGCGTGTATCAAACAGACCAATATGGTTTCCAGATTGGCAAAGCGGTAGAAATGAAATCGGGCACGGATGTAACGGTTATAGCCTGTGGTGCTGTTGTTTATCACGCTGTAGAAGCAGCCAATATATTGGAACGGGAAGATGGTATATCGGTCCGCGTATTGAATATGCATACCATTAAACCTATTGACCGTGAAGCCATCTTAAAAGCACTCATGGAAACAAGAAGAATTGTTACCTTTGAAGACCATAATGTTATTGGCGGTTTAGGTAGTGCGGTTAGCGAAGTAATAGCGGAAAGTGGAAAAGCCTGTGCCTTTACCAAAGTAGGGATACCCGACCAGTTTACACCTCACGGCTATCCGGAAGACTTAATGCACTATTATAAAATTGATACAGATGGAATAGTAGAAAAGGTTAGGGAATTGCTTGGAAAAGAATTTGAAAAAGAAGAAGACTGGGAGGATGAATACTAATGGTAGAAAATGAAAAAGATATTTTAATCTCAAAAATTATCTTGAAAGCAGTTCTACCTGTTATAAAGGTATTATTAGAAGACCATCCTGTATTTAAAGAACGATTTAAGGATATTCAAGGAACTGTCCAGTTTACAGCACAAAACGATGGACAAGTTATAGGAGCACATATAAAGTTTGATAAATTGAATTTTGAAATATCCTCTGAACTATTAGAAAAACCTGATATTAGTTTTCATTTTAGTTCATTGAAAAAGATGAATGACTTTTTTACGGGCAAATTAGTTTTACCTAAAATTAAAGGATTCAAAAATTTTTCGTTACTCTGGAGAATGTTTAGTATCCTTTTAAAATTAAAATTGCTTATGCCAGATGCTAAGCCCAAAAATCCTATTGATAAAAAAATTAAAGTCAAAATGACCTTATACATGGTATCAACTGCTTTAAGTCAGTTAAATAAATCCGGTGATACCGATATGGTTAAATGGACATCAAAACAGCCGGAACGGATATATCAATGGTCTGTGGATAATGAGGATATTGCCTGCTGGTTAAAAATTAAAGCGGGACAATCCAAAGCAGGAAGAGGATTCTATACATTACGAAAACCTTTTGTACATATGCGTTTCCCAGATATAGACTCTGCGATACCTGTATTGACCAATTCTGTGGATACAGTTCAGGCTATGGCGCAGGGTTTATTAATTACTGAGGGTTCACCAGAATATGCGGCAAAGTTAGGCGATTTTATGTTAAAGATAGCCGAATTACTAACATAAAATATCCTATAAAATTTATTAATCTTTTTCTAAAACAGTCATATACTTGTATTTTAGTTTATCCATTACTATTCAAGTTGTAAATACCTTTTTAAAATCAATACTATAATTACACTTTTTATCTTAACCTCTATATTTTTTTGAATAATGAAACAGGAAGTAACATTAAAATTAGCATTAATCCCGTGTATTTTTCTCATTTCCTTGTTAATTATTAATGTCTGGATATTTGGAGATGAGGCTACTTCTGGACCGTGTCAGGTTGCACTTCTAATCTCCTCTATCATAGGAGGGATTATTGGGCATATAAAATTAGGGCTTTCTTACAGAGAAATAGAGAGAAATGCCATTCATTCTATTGTTCTTGCGATGGAAGCCATCATCATCCTTCTTATTGTGGGTGCGACAATTGCCTTATGGATTCAAGGAGGTATTGTTCCAAGTATTATTTATTATGGCATCCAGATATTAACAGCCAAATCCTTTCCTATTGTAGCATGCATTATTTGTTCCATTATTTCATTAGCCATTGGTAGTAGTTGGTCTACCATGGGAACGATTGGTGTAGCCCTTATGGGGATTGGAAAGGCTTTGGGCTATTCAGACCCCCTGGTTGCAGGGGCTATTATTTCAGGTGCCTATCTCGGAGATAAAATGTCTCCCCTATCCGATACGACCAATTTAGCACCTGCTGTTAGCGGAACTAATCTTTTTGGACATATAAAGAACATGTTAAATACAACCATACCTGCTTACACTTTAACTCTGATTATTTTCCTTTGTATTGGATTGTTTTCACATACTTACGGACAGGATATTCATCAAACGGATGAAATAATTCGTGGATTAAAAGAGCATTTTTTTATTCATTGGTTTTTCTTTATCGTCCCCATAATTGTTATTTTTCTTGCTATAAAGCAAACACCTGCAATACCGGCTCTTACTGTCGGTTGTATTTTAGGAGGAATTCTTGCCTTTGCTTTTCAAAATGGCTATCCTGAAAGTATAAACCAAATTCCTTCATTTGTTTCTAAAAATTATAAAAGTATCATTCATGTGGCTTATCATGGTTATAAATTAGAGAGTGGAGTTCCCATCCTTGATGATTTATTATCTACGGGTGGTATGGAAAGAATGTTTTCTACAATTTCTCTTATTATTATGGCTATGTTATTTGGAGGAGTAATGGAAGCCACAGGAATGCTTCAGAAGATAGCGGAATCCATATTAAATTATGTTCATTCTGCAGGAGGTTTAATGGCTTCTACCGTGTTGAGTTGTATTATCTTTAACATATTAGCGGCAGAACAATATTTAGCCATTGTTATCCCAGGAAGGATGTATCGAGCCTCATATATGGCACGCCATCTGGATATGAGAAACTTATCTCGAACATTAGAAGATGGTGCTACTGTAACCTCTGTGTTGGTACCATGGAATACCTGTGGGGCTTTTGCAAGTTCTGTCTTAGGAATCTCCACATTTCATTATCTCCCCTTCTGTTTCTTTAACTGGATAACGCCCATAGTATCCATTCTTATGTCTATGATGAATTATAATATTATTCCTGCTGAAAAACAGGACGATGAAATACAACAAAGCAAAGAATGAGTATGTAGAAATTAGAGGAAGAAGATGGTATTAAACTTATCTGACATATATGAACCTATTCAAGAAGCCATATCAGAAGTTGCAAAAGAGGTTCAAAAAGTATGGGAAGACGCATTAAAACTTGTTAATATAGATTTTTCTATGGCGCCTAAGGCAAAAGGAAAATTGCTTCGACCTGCTATATGTTTATTAAGTGCAGGGGCTATTGGACAGAAAAATATAAATACCTATGTATCCTTAGGGACTGCTTTTGAATTACTTCATCTGGCATCTCTTACACATGATGATGTAATTGACCGAGCCGTTCTTCGACGGGGAGGACAATCCTTAAATACACTCTGGGATAATCATGCTGCAGTGTTGGGTGGGGACTATCTGGTTGCACGAGCCATTGAACTTTTAGGAATTTATGAAAATTATGAACTTATCATCAATGCGGTTCAATGTGTTCGAGAAATGGCAGAAGGCGAATTAAAATTTTTTGCAAAATCAATAGAAAACTTTACCATTGAAGATTGCACAGAGTTAGCCCGTAGAAAAACAGCTATGTTATTCGCTCGTGCCGCTTCTTCGCCTGCACTTATAAAAAAATCACCTGTTATGAAAACCTTATTTCGTTTTGGTGAGAATATTGGAATTGCTTTTCAATTTATTGATGACCTATTAGATTTAACCCAGGATACGAATATTTTAGGAAAACCCAGATATAGCGATATATCCGAACAAAAAGTTACCTTGCCGATTTTAACTCTCTGGAATAAATTAACAGATAATGAAAAGGAATTATTTTTACTACATATTTTTGGAAAATCCATAGATAAAAAAGAACAGCAATGGCTACAACAAAATATAGAGAGATATAAAATAGAAGAAGACTTATTACAATACACGGAGCGACTTAAACTTACAGCAATAAAAGAATTAAACCAATTACCGGATAGTATTTACAAAGATTCTTTAATAAAACTTTGCCATTTTATTGTTCAACGAGAAAATTAATTGAATAAAAACCCCAGGACTTTCGTCTATGACAGATAGAGAAATAATAACTTCCAAGGAGGATATACAGGACAGAGATCTTGTAGAACAGATAAAAAAAGGCAATGAAGAAGCCTTCGATATTTTGACAAAAAGATATTACAATATGGTTTATTTTACATGTATAAAGAAATTATATAATCCGGATATTGCCCGAGAAGCAACACAGGAAGTGTTTATAAAAGTATGGAAAAGTATAAATACCTGTGCGGATGGAACTTATTTTGTTTCCTGGCTCATGACGATAGCCAGAAACCATTGTATAGACATTTTAAGGAAAGAGAAAAATCGTAAAGAACGAGAAATTTCTATAGAAACTTTTGAAAATTCAGATAACCTCTTCCCAAACACCTCCGATTCTTCAAGTATAGATAATAATATCGAATACGAATACTTAAATATTCTCGTTAAACAACTTCCGGAACCCCAGCGTATTGTATTACAAAAAAGATTGGAAGGCTGGAGTGTTCAGGAAATAGCGGATAAATTAAACTGCCCGTTAGGCACTGTTTTAAGTAGATTTTCTTTAGCCAAAAGAAAGATTTATGAGCAGATGAAAAAAATGAATATATCCTTTAAGGAACTTTAATACATAAGGATTAGTGACAAATCACAGGAAAAGAGATATGAAAGACATCAAGATTTTAGGATTATTTGAGGACAATAAAAGGTTAATCAACTGTCCTCAATTTGAAACTGTAGTGGAACAAATTGAATTATCTCAGGGAAAACCTACGCAGGAAGTATTAGCCCACATTCAGAAATGTTCCGATTGTAACGATTATTTCTCTTTTTGGCAGGAAATGGAACAGGTTATTGCCTGGCACAATTCCCAAACAGGTAAAGAAATGATAACGGAATGGGAACAGGTACAATCCATTCATAAAATCAAACAGCGCATTAAAAAAGAACAACACCAAAAAAAATTACTTCTCTGGAGTGTTTTAAGTATTGCTGCTGGAATTCTATTTCTTATGTTAGCTCTTTTTTATTTCATTCCTGCCACGCAGGCTCCTTCCGTTCAAGCAGTAGAACAGCCTGCTCCAACCCAATTACCCTCTTCAGGTTATTCCGGCAATTCTATTCCTTATAATACGGCACCTGCAATAAGAACTTTAGATAAAGACATGTGAGAATTTATTCAAGATTTATAATAAATGTTCGGTCTTCCGTTAGTCCTTGTACCGATTCTCTTCCCGGAATCAATGATTGTTGAGCAAAATTTGTATTGGATAAACCAAAAGTATGGACTTCTATCTTATGGGTATGCACGGAAAACTTTCGAAATTCGATAGGATATTCACACAAAGCAGATGTAGTAATCTGAACAATATTCTTAGAACGGACTACATAATTCATGTGCATGTGTCCTGAAAGAATAATACAGGGACGGGGATGCTTAACCAATAAATCCTGCACTTCTTCTGCATTTGACAAAATACCACTATCCTTATATCCTTCGAATTTACACCTGTCTGGAATCGGAAATAAAGGGGTATGGATGGAAACTACGATTGGATAATTTTTATGTTCTTTTAACTCATTTTCCAACCAATGTAAATGTTCCTTAGATAAAACCCACTGATAACCTTTATGACTTTCTTTCATATTAATAGTATGTTCCGGGTCACGAACGGCATGAACAGAAGAGTCATTCCACTTCCAGCTTACTTCCAGCATACAAAACCGCAAATTTTTATGAGTAAATGCATAAGTAAACGCACCCTCTGGAAGTTCCTTATCAAAACATTTTAATTCTCGTTCCCGAATTTGATGAGTGCTTAAATCATGGTTTCCACCTAAAAGATACAACGGTATCCCCAGCGAATTAAAGAGATTCTTTATTTTTTTAGGAATAATATCGTCTTCACAGGAACAAATATCGCCTGTAATTATGATAAAATCTGGCGAATATGCCGGAACATCCTTCAAAAAGCATTGGAATATATCGAACGATTTTGTAGTAAGAATACGATTATTCCATACTCCATCTGGGTCATAGCCCAGATGTAAATCTGAACATTGAACAAACGCCCATGGTTTCATGCAAAGATTTCCATTTCATATAATAATCTATTTTTAGTCATGAGGCCTTCTATTTAAAACCGCTAAGATTACTCCGATAATTCCCACAATCCAAAAAATCCACACCGGTTGGCTTGATAAAACTCTTAGAGATTCTGGCAAAACTCCCATAAAAATAGCCAGACCTGTACCAAAACCTAAAAGCATTAATAAAACGGCAATAATTGTCATCCGTCTTCCTCCTTAATAAATATCTTCATTTAGAAATTAATAAACATTATAAAATACAATATTTCTAAGTGCAACATATAATTATAATCACAATAAGAAACGATAGTTAAAAGGAATTTTTATAAAGGTTAACTTCATTTGGGTAAAAACGATAAGAAAATAAAAGAATTAGAAGAACAAATAAGACAGTTAACTCAACAACTGGAATCTTTAATTCGCGAAAAAGATATAAACAATCATACAGGCAATGTTTCTGAATATTCAGAGGCAGAATTCCAACAACAAACTTCCCCTATAACACCCTCTATATCCGAAACAACCCAACCTTCTCCTTACAACCCCTTATTGTCCCGAGTTAAATCTGCAATGAAAATAAACTCGAAAGAGGATTTGGAGCAGAAAATAGGTTCTGTCTGGGCAAGTCGAATAGGTGCTTTGTTAGTCATGACGGCTGTGGTTCTGGGTGCAAGAACTACTTTTTACTCTGCCGGTATAGGAATACGAGAAAAAATAATCATAGGTTATACCTTTTCAATTATGCTTATTCTGGGGGAATGGCTGAGTCGCCGAAAAAACATCTTTTCTGAAGTTATCCTGAGTTGTGGATTAACGGGGCTCTATTTTACAACTTACGCCGGGTTATTTATAGAACAAACACATCTATTTCCTTTTTTCCACAAAAGTTATTATTCTCTCCTCATAGGCTTTCCTATACTTTTACTCTGTCTATTTCCTCTTATTTATATTGCTCATAAGAGAAAAAGTTCTACCATTGCCGGGATTGGTCTTTTTCTAACTTATTACACAGTGGCTTTGAGTTGCTATAACGAGCCGAATATAAGAACGCTTTCTTATGCATTACTCACCAGTATAACCATAGCATTTATTACCTTTGTATTCCACCTAATTCATAACTGGTTTTTCCTCTCCTGGACAGGGATTATTGCATCATACGCAACTTATCTTTATGTTTTTCTTTATTTAAATCCTCATACTTATTTTCATATCCCTGAAAAAGCCTATTTTTGGATTTCCTTTTTTTTCCTAACTACCTGTTTTCTTTTGTTTTCCATAACCTGTATTATGGATGCCCGAAAACGAGGTGAGTATCGTAAAGGGATTGCCCCTTTAGTAGGTCTTAATTCGGCTATATATTTTTGTCTTACTTTCTATGCTGTGAGAACATACTATCTACCGTATGAATATCTCTTCCGCACCGGTTTTGTTTTAATGCTTTTAACATTTACTCTCATAGCCCACTTCACAGGACCTCGCAACAACTACATCTTTCAGGTATTTATTATAAAAACAGTAATAATGATAACCCTTGCTATTCAATCGTATTTCTCGGGGGAAAAACTTTTAATAGCCCTTTCCGTTGAATGTCTGGCATTGGCATTGGCTCATAAAAGAAGTGGGTATCTTGTATATCGAGTAATGAATTTCTTCCTTCTTTGGGTCACCTTTTTCTGGGGCATCTCTTTTATTAAGGCCTCGGGAAATGTTTTCCTTATGGGCTATTTTATTCCAACAAACTGGTTTGCAATATGGGGTACATCATTATTTTTATTTGTTATAGCATGGTTCTATGAACATTTTGTTTCCATGCAACAAAATCCTGTTCCGGAGTGGAGTTATGAGATTCACATTTCCAATATCAAGTGGAAGTTTTCCCCCCTATTGATGTCGGTATTACATTCCTGCGTGGCATCATTACTTATCCTTTTACTTACCGTTGTAGATTTTATAGATGACCTTCGTCTCCCTCTTGTTTTAACTACGGAACTTCTCCTATTGTTAGGCATAGGACTTATTTCCTCAACACCCTCTATTGAGTTTAGTGGGGTTCTTTTACTGGTTTCCGCATAAGCATGTTATCTGTTTTATTTTTTTACAAGCCAACAGTCGTTGTATGAACTTCCCTATTTTCTATCTATGAGTTTTCCTCTTGCATTTATATCTTATATTGGTGCTTATGCGTGGGAGAAGTATTTAAATAGAATTCATCACCCTGAGGACGACAATATACATTTTATTCTGTCTATACTTCCTTATATTAGCAGCATACTTATTACCCTCATTGTAATCAATCAAATAACAACACCTCAGATATTTCCAGTCATCGTTTCTTTATTAGGACTTGTTATCTATGTTATTAGCACCTATACCCAACTTCCTTCTTTTTCCGTGTCCGGAATATCTTTAATTTTAACATCCGTCATATACTTTCTTATCTATCTTTCTAAAATTCCGAAGGAATATACCTCTTTGCCTATCTTTCTATTTTCGTTACTTCTTTCTCTTGTTCTCATAATTTCTGAACGCATTAAATACTACAAACAAAAGAAAATCTCCCGAACTGATTTTCCAGATACTATGATTCGCATTATGTTTTTAGGTAGTATAGTACTGATTCATTTATCCTTTGGTTTCGTTTGTATTCCCAAAAATTTTTTGATTTTTTATTGGCTTGCTACAGGTCTGGGTGTCATGTTTTTAGGGATGATTTTAAAGGAATCCCTATACCGCTGGATAGGTTTCTGTGTATTGTTCGTTACCCTCTTACGTACCTTCTTCGTTTTTCAATATATTTCATCAGAAATATATCAGATACTGAGTTTCGCCGTCTCTGCGTTGGTTTTGTTCCTTGTAGGATGGATTTATTCGAGAAATTAAACTTTTAATGAATAAAAGAATATGAACGGGAAAAAAGACAAATATTTATTGTTAGAAAAAGGGGCACGACAAATATGTAGTACCCTTCAAAAAAAAGGCTATATAGCCTATTTTGCTGGAGGTTGTGTTCGTGACCTTTTAATGGAAAGAAAACCAATTGATTATGATATTGCTACTAATGCTATTCCAGAAGAAATACACCGTCATTTCCCGAACTCTATTATGCTCTGGAAACATTTTGGTGTAGTCCGTGTTTTATTACCCGAGGGAGAATATGAAGTAACTACCTTTCGTTCTGATGGTCCTTATCTGGATGGAAGACATCCATCTTCTGTGGTATTTTCTTCACCTCAGGAAGATGCTCAACGGAGGGATTTCACTATTAATGCCTTATTTTTTGACCCATCTACAAATGAAATTATTGATTATGTAGGAGGGCAAGAGGATATTTATCAGGGGATTATTCGAACCGTTGGTAATCCTTATCATCATTTTTCTGAAGACTATCTTCGTCTTTTAAGGGCCGCACGATTTTCCGCCCGATTCAATTTCAAAATTGAAGAAAATACCCTGGAAGCGATGAAAAAACTTCATGCGGGAATACAAAAAGTATCAGCCGAACGGATACGCGATGAGTTGATAAAAATCCTTACAGAAGGCAATCCTTCCTGGGCATTTAAAATTCTTGACCAAACCGGCTTGCTTGTAGAAATTCTTCCAGAGATTTCAGCACTTAAAGGTATTGAACAGGATAAAGAATATCATCCCGAAGGAGATGTTTTATCCCACACATTCTTGACACTAAAATATTTAAAAAATCCATCCTCCGTATTAGCCATGGCTGTGCTTTTGCATGATATTGGGAAAAAACAGACCTTTACTTATACAGACCGTATCCGATTTCCAAAACACGAAGCCCTAGGTGCCCAAATGGCAAAACAAATTATGGAACGATTACGATTCTCCCGTTCGGAAATTGAAGATGTAGCCTGGTTAATAAAAAATCACATGACTTTACTTCAATACCCCCAAATGAGGGAAAGTACCCGAAAAAGATTGTTCAAAAATTCCCTGTTCCCTCTCCTTTTAGAATTGGTAAAAATTGATATTCAGTCCAGTTCAGGAGATTTGTCTTCTATAAAGTCTATAGAAAAAGATTACCAGATATTTCTACAAAATGTTCCTCAATATCAACCTTTACTTCGAGGCAAGGATTTGATTGGTTTAGGTTTCTCTCCGGGACCTCTATTTCGCACCATCTTAAATGAGGTAGAAAATGCCCAGTTTGAAGGAACTCTCAAAACACACGAAGAAGCTATTCAATTTGTTTTACAGCATTGGCAACCCTCCTGATTATTGTTTACATACTTACCAACATTTCTGGCATAAGATTTGTTAAAATGAAAGGAAAGGAAGGTTGTATGTATCCATGAATATTGCTCAGATTATAGACCATTTACAAAATAATTCTTCTTTTAAACAGAACCTGACGGCATGGAAAATCATTTCTGCGGAACCCGCAAGGTATGAGGAATTCCCGGAAGGTCTGGATGAACGGATTATTTCTGCATTAGCATATCGTGGAATCCATCGTTTATATACCCATCAGGCAGAAGCCGTCAAATCGGCCTTCCGTGGAGAAAACTTGTGTATTGTAACACCTACAGCCTCCGGAAAAACCCTTTGTTACAATCTTCCCGTATTACAATCTATTTTGGCTAATCCCAATTCACGGGCATTATATCTTTTTCCTACAAAAGCCCTTTCTCAGGACCAGGTCCATGAACTTAAAGAATTAAATGATACCCTCAAATTAGGTATTAAGACTTATACCTTTGATGGGGATACGCCTACTACAGCCCGACAAGCCATACGCAGTGCAGGACAAATTGTTGTAACCAATCCGGACATGCTCCACACAGGAATACTACCCCATCATACGATATGGATACATTTATTCGAAAATTTGAGGTATGTTGTGATTGATGAAATTCATTATTACCGGGGTGTTTTAGGAAGTCATTTAACAAATATCCTGAGAAGGCTTAAACGAATCGCAAATTTTTACAATTCCAAACCTCAATTTATTTGTTGTAGTGCTACCATTGCCAATCCGAAAGAACTGGCAGAAAAATTAATAGAAGAACCGGTAACCCTGATTGACCGCAATGGAGCTCCTCGAAGTGAAAAACATTTTCTTTTTTACAATCCTCCTGTCATTGATGCTGAACTGGGAATTCGCAAATCTTCTACCAAAGAGGTTACCCGAATTGCATCCCAATTGATTTCTAAGGATATTCAAACCATTATCTTCGCTCGAAGTAGACTTCAGGTAGAAATTGTTACCACCTATCTTAAAGACACCGCTCGCCGAATGAATATTAATGACCAACGTGTTTGCGGCTATCGTGGAGGTTATCTTCCCACGGAGCGAAGGGCTATTGAAGAAGGCTTGAGAAAAGGAGAAATATTGTCCGTAATAAGTACAAATGCACTGGAATTAGGAATTGATATTGGTTCTCTGGATGCTTGTATTATGTTGGGTTATTCTGGAAGCATTTCCAGCACTTGGCAACAGGCTGGAAGAGCAGGTAGAAGACAGGGAATATCCCTGGTTATCCTGGTGGCATCCAGTTCCCCCTTAGACCAATTTATTATCACTCACCCAGAATATTTCTTCGGGCAAAATGCAGAAACAGCCACATTGGACCCTAACAATCTGTATATTTTAACCAGCCATTTAAAATGTTCTGCTTTTGAACTTCCTTTTGTTGAAGGGGAAACTTTTGGTATTGATTCTCATTCCACTCAAACAATTTTAGAATATCTGCAAGAGCAACGGATACTCCATAAAGTAAGAGAACAATGGCACTGGAGTGCGGAGTCGTATCCTGCGCAGGATATTAGCCTTCGGACAGCCGCTCCGGGAAATGTAGTTATCCTCGACAGCCAGAATCATGGGCGGGTTATTGGTGAAGTAGATTATTTTTCAGCCCCTTCTGAAATCTATGAAAATGCCATCTATATGCACCAAAGTGAAACCTATACCATTGAACACCTCGACATGGAAGACCGAAAAGCATACGCTCGTGCTGTAGAAACAGATTATTATACCGATGCAGAATTAAAGGTAGATTTAGGAATTCTGAATATTTGTGAACAAAAGGAAGAACCTTTGCATAGCCGGGTATGGGGAGAAATAAAGGTTACATGGTTGCCCACCATATACAAAAAAATAAAATTTGGGACACATGAAAATGTTGGCTGGGGAGAAATCCATCTTCCGGAACAAACAATGCATACTTTAGGATACTGGATGGAACTGTCTGATGCTCTAATTCAACAGGCGAAAATACCTATAGAAAATCTTGGTGATGCATTAGTATCTCTGGTAAACGCATTACGGCAGGTGGCACCTGTTCAAGTTCTCTGTGACCCTTCGGACATCCGTGCCCATGCTATCTTAAAAGCCCCTATTTCACAGAAGCCTACTCTTTTTTTATATGAACGATATCCGGGTGGAGTTGGATTTAGTGAAAAGATTTTTCATCAGCATTATGATTTAATATCGGCCGGGCTTTCTTTACTTGAAAATTGTTCCTGCAAAAACGGCTGTCCAAGCTGTGTCGGTCCTGCAATCGAGGTCGGACATATGGGAAAACAACATGCCCTGCAATTAGCACGAATTCTAATACAGAGCAAAAAAGAACAACATCGTCTTTTAAAGAATTAACAATAATGGATATGAATAAAGATATTTCGTTAGATAAATTAGCAGAGAAATTGGGATTGGTAAAAGCATCTCAACTTCCTACCCCGGAGGAACCCTCGGAAGAAAAGAAACAACATGCCACAAACCCAACTCTTTCCACAGATACTTTTTCAGAGTCATCAAAAGTTTCGGAAACTTCTTCTTTACTTCAAAAATTGCGTGAACGCCTCGGCATAACACCCGATATACCTACCTCCACCTCTGAAAAGCAATCATTTCCACCCCAAAAAAAACCTATAGGGGGAACACTTATAGGTGGAGGAACAAGTCATTGTCTTTATTTTTCTGAAATATACCCTCATCCCTATACCTATGGCGAGGTTCTTCTATCGGATGCATTAAGGTTCTCCCTACATGAGGCAAAAATATCCTCAGCGGGGAATGAAATAACCGAATTTAATCCAGAAAAAGCGTTGTTTATTGACACCGAAACAACCTCATGTTTTGGAGGAACAGGTACAGTTGCTTTTCTTGTAGGTATTGGATATTTTGTAGGTAATGACTTTCATCTGGAACAATTTTTTATGAGGGATTATGATGACGAACCTGCCCTTTTAACAGCACTGGACGAACGAATTCAAAACGCTTCTCTATTTATAGGATACAATAGTAAATGTTTTGACCTGCCGTTATTGAGAAATCGGTATCGGATGAATCGTCTTCCCTTTCATGGAGAAACGCTATCCCATTTTGATTTGATGCATGTTGCCCGAAGATTCTGGAATCGTCGTTTAAGTGACTGTTCGTTAAATACGGTAGAGCGGTTCATTCTAAATATTCGAAGGCAGGGAGATGTGCCGGGGGCTCTTATTCCTCGATTATGGCTGAATTATATTAATACCGGTCAATCCCACTGGATACCGCGTATCTTAGAACACAATCAGAAGGATATTCTGTCCTTAGCAGGGCTTATGGCATGGCTTGCTCAACGCGTTCAGATTCCTAAAGGACAGGGATTTGAAGAAATCCTGGACCGTTGTGCCTTCATAAGATTGCAAATGAAATGCGGCCATTATTCGGATGTGATTGAAACAGCGGAGGATTTACTCCAGCAAACCGATTATCCAGCCATACGGGCGGAGTGCTGGAAAATACTTTCGGAAGTTTATCGAAAACTCCAAAAGATAGAAGAACGGGAACAAACCCTTATTCAATGGGCGAGGGAAGAAAAAGAAATCGTATTTCCAAAAATTGAGTTAGCAAAACTTTATGAACATCAACAAAAACAATTGGAGCAGGCTTTGTATTGGACAGAACAAGCTTTAGAAATAGAACCGAAAAATACTCAGATTATCAAAAGAAAAGAACGACTTTTGCGAAAAATAAGTTTTACCCAGAATTTAGAGTATCCCGATTGACCCGGAGGAATCCTTTTTGGGATTTGTTAATAAAGTCCTTTTTGCCAGGGACAATCTATACATTGAGGATGAATGGAACAACCTGTTTTGTACCATTGAATTAATGCCTGTTGTTCAAAAAATCTCAGAGACTTCCGTGAAAATAAAAATTCGGCATGTTTCTTCATTCTTTTTAACAACCAGTGATTGTTTTCACCGGGTAAGTGATAATACATATCCCATATTTTTTCTTCTCTTTGTCCCCAGAGTCCTTCCTGAATACTAAACAAGAAAAAGGGAACCCATATATTACCTAATATAGAATACATCCGTTCTCTTCCCATGAGAGCATGTGGGGTCTGATTTCTTTTCATTTCCCAGTTATTATAATAAGACCAATAGTAATGATAGACATAAAACACATTTTCCCAAAAAATCCAGGAAGGGTTTGTTGAGATATAACGATTTGCCAGAGAATATAAAAATTCGGATAGGGAACCTTCTATTTTTGATAAGAAACTTACCATGAAGGCAATTCGTAACGCAGGGTTGGCGTTAGGATATACCGAAGATATGATGTATGAATTATCTTCTTGAAGATTTTCGATAGGAGAACAATCCTGTCCATATTGCTTTCGAATATCTTCCAAAACTAAAGCGTAGGGATTTCTTCGATTTACCCCTGTTTGAAGATATCCTATCGCGTGTAATAAAACAGATTCTAAAATACGCGGATCTTCTTTTAATTGTTCCTTTGCCTTGGGATAGGGAATATATCGTGCCAATTTCAGATATAAAGGGGCATATTTCGTTCCCATTCCCATACCATAGAAAAGAAATTCATAAATAAGTTCGTCAAGGGATACTTCACGGAAACGGTTCCGCATCTGCTCTATCCGATTAAAAACCCGTTGTTGAGCCAGTACGCGAACGAAAACTTCATAATCAAACTGAATATGTTCGAGGCAGGGAGGGATTTCTAAAGAGGAAGTATGTTTGGAGGGCTGAATATTTTCTGTAAAATAAAATTTTTTATCTTGATAAAATAAAGGCAATATTAAGGTTGGTATAGCATGACCTTTGGAAGTAATGGCTGTGGTAAAATTTTTTTCTTGAGATAAAACAATATGTAAAAGAACGCGGTCATATCGGCTATCTTTATGATGTCCGTGTTGATACCAATCCCCCGCTTCTTGATGAATTTCTACATCACCCCGAAAAGCCAATCCATTGATTTCCAGCAAAGCATCTTTGAAATCCGGTCCCCCATACGCATTAGGGTATCCGGGGGATAAAATACGGACCTGATGTCCCTCCTGAGTTTGCCATTCTCTATCCGATGTTATGTTTCTTAACCATGCCTGCTGGATTTCATATTCATGAATCCCCTCCCTTAAAACAGATATTCGGGGTCTTGTATTTTCTACATATATTTCACAGAGACCCGTTGCCATTCACCTTCTTTCCATTCCATCCGTTCACAATGTATCTTTTCTGGAGTTACCTCATATAAGAGATAATGATGAATTTGATGTTCTGTACTCAAACGATTTTCCAACCGTGCACCACCACCTGCTGTTATTGTATATCTTACTCCATCTATAGTTTTTGTTACAAACCCATGCACATGCCCCATAAACACCTCTGTAACATTATTTTCTCTCATCACTTTATAAAATTTTCGTGTATTGCGATGCACCCCCCTTCCTTCCTCTGTCTTTACAAATACAGGAAGGTCTTCCGGGGGTTTGTGCATAACAACATAACGATATTTTACTCCATCTGTTTTCAAATGCTGTTCCAAGAAATCCAATTGTTCTCGTGTAAACGACCCAAACAAATTGTTATTAAAACCGATAAATCGAGCCGGTCCAAAATCAAAGCAAAATCGATCGCACTGATATATTTTTAAAAACGCGGTATATTTTCGGTCAGGTCCCTCTTCATGATTTCCGGGAACAGGAATCACAGGAATAGGATAAATCAACTCTGCCATACGCAAATGATGGGCTAAATATTCTTCTACACGTCCTCTACGGACAATATCTCCTGTCATTAGAACAAAAGAAGGTTTCTTTTCTGCTATGGATAGAATAATATCCCGTGCTACTCGATAATCACCTCTCGTATCCCCAAATACAGCAAATCGAAAATTTCCTCCTTTCATCTGGGATTCTTCTGTTAATCTTTTTATGGCATCTGGAATATTGTGCCTCTGCTTATAAGGTTCTAATTTCTTTAAATCTTCCTCTGTAATGGCTTCTCTCTTTCTACTCCACGGAAATCCCCTTTGAATAAAATCAAACCATTCTCTTATTATTTCCATCTTATAATTACCAATACTTTTTAAAACTCATTAAATTTTTATTGTTAATAAAGAAAATAAAGGACACAGAATATTTTAAAACTTTATCTATTACTTCTGTGTCCTTTTTATATTCATAAAATACCTGAAAAATTGAATTTTTTATCTCTCAAATTTTCAGGGTTTAACATTCAAAAACGGCACCGGTGTCTGCACTCATAACAAATTTTTGGTATCTTTTTAACCATCCTGTAAGTTTACGGTCAGGGGGTGGAGGCAATTGTGCTTTTCTTCGGGCTAATTCTGCCTCATCTACCAATAGATTTATTTTTCGTGCGGGTATATCAATTTCAATCCTATCTCCATTTTGAACCAGGGCTATAGGTCCCCCTGCAGCTGCTTCAGGGCTTACATGCCCTACACAGGCTCCACGGGTTCCACCAGAAAAACGACCATCAGTAATTAGACTTACAGAATTTCCCAAACCCTTCCCCATAATGGCGGAGGTTGGGGCTAACATTTCACGCATACCAGGTCCTCCCTTGGGACCTTCATAACGGATTACTACGACATCTCCGGGTTTAACTTTATCACTCAAAATGCCCGCCATGGCTTCTTCTTCGCTCTCAAAAACAACTGCAGGTCCTGTATGTTTTAATATAGACGGGTCAACACCTGCCTGTTTGACTACAGAACCGTTGGGGGCTAAATTCCCAAAGAGAATCGCCAATCCTCCCGTAGGACTATATGCATTCTCAAGGGTACGGATTACTTCGGTATCTTTTGAACGACAACCCTGAATATTTTCACCTAAAGTTTTCAATGTTACTGTTTTGCAATTAAGATGTAATGCCCCTTCTTTACGAGACAATTCTCCAAGTATAGCCGATATTCCACCAGCACGGTCTACATCTTCCATATGATATTGGGACGAGGGTGAAACTTTACAAATATTAGGAACACGGGCAGAAACTTCATTGATTCGTGCAAAAGGATAATCTACTTCTGCTTCATGAGCTATAGCTAAGGTGTGCAGTACTGTATTGGTAGAACCACCCATCGCCATATCCAAAGCAAAAGCATTGTCAATGGCTTCCTTTGTGATAATATCCCTGGGTTTTAGGTCTGCTTCAATAAGTTTCAAAATCTGGGTACCTGCTTTACGAACCAACTCTTTCCTTTCGGGGGTATCCGCAAGAATAGAACCGTTACCGGGCAAGGAAATACCAATGGCTTCACACAAACAATTCATAGAATTGGCTGTAAACATTCCCGCACAAGAACCACATCCTGGACATGCATTTTGTTCTAATTCCTCTAATTCGGCATCTGTCAATTTTCCTTGTTTGTATCTACCCACTCCTTCAAAAACACTTATTAAATCTACAACCTTTCCATCTTTTAATCGGCCTGCACGCATGGGACCACCCGAAACAAATATAGTCGGGATATTACACCGAACGGCTCCCATTAACATTCCCGGAATAATCTTATCACAATTGGGGATACACACCAATCCATCAAATGGATGGGCTTTTACCATAGTTTCAAGGGAATCGGCTATTAATTCACGGGAAGGAAGACTGTATTTCATACCCCCATGTCCCATAGCAATACCATCATCTACGCCAATAACATTGAACTCAAAGGGGATTCCTCCTGCCTCAATAATGGCTTCCTTAACAATCTGACCTAATACATTGAGATGGACATGACCGGGAATAATTTCGACAAAACTATTGCATACACCTATAAAAGGCTTATTGAAATCTGATGAACTTTTTATCTTACCTGTAGCCCACAATAATGAACGATGTGGAGCTCTTTCAAAACCTTTTTTAAAAACATCACTACGCATATTTTCGTCCCTTTCTTTTAAAGGTTTATATACTTTCGATTTGAAAATTCTATCATATATATAATGATAAAATAAAAGGAAAGGGAAAAAGAAGAATGACATTCATATCCATAAAAAAACTCCCAAAAAATTTTAATCTGTTTTTAAGAAATATTATCCGCAATGAATCTTATTATTTTGGTAAATATATAAATGAATTTCTCCCTTTCTTAAATCCAACGGCTTATAAGTACCTCATGGAGTTTCCCTCTATTGAATGTTTTCAGGATTCTTATTCGAAAGAAAATCCCTCTCTTTTCATGATTGTTTCTTCTAATGACCAAGATACCCGCCGTGAAGTCCTTCTATTAGAGTATCTTAAAAAAGATAATCTGAATGAGTTGGAAGTTTTAATTAAAGAACTTGTTCTCCACTGGAAAGACCATCAAATACAAGAAATTATTTTTGATATTCCGATTCCTATACACCTTTTTTTGGACAGGATTTTATGCCCGTTATCTTTTCGATGTATACCCCGTCTTATTATGGTCAAGGAATTATCGAAAGATGATATTGCTGAAGTTTCGGAGAAAAATATATCCTTCGTTTCTGCTGAGGAAATCCCTTCTGCTTTTCGGTGTTTGCTATCAGCATACCAGCATACGCATTGGAAATATCTTCATCCAGAAGTTCGGAATGAATACGATGGGTTTAAATCTCTGGGAAACCTAATAAGTGCTCATAAGGCTACGGAATTTCCAACGGCTATTCAATACAAATTAAATAATGAATGTATTGGAATTCTTTTAGGAAATTGCACCGGAATACAAAGTTCCTGTCTTATTCATTTGGCTGTCCATCCCTCATACCGACGACAGGGAATTGCTACGCAATTACTTCGAACATGGTATCGTTTAATTCAACAACAAAATATAAAAAACATTTTTCTCTGGACTCATGTAGTCAATCCTGCGTTAAGACTTTACCTGAAAGAACATTTCTGTCCTCTGCACTTATATCCGGCATTTTATTATAATTCTCAAAAGGATTCTTTATGAACATTATTTTTAATAAAATGAGAAACCCTTTCTTTTTACTTCTTTTTTTCTTTCTCCTTTTGATATTGTGGCTCTCCTGGATATTTGTTTCACCTATCTTTTCACGAGCCACGGCATATAAAAAATACATTCAGGAAACTACAACGGGGTATATTATCTTACAACCTTATAAAGTTCAAAAATACATTCGGAAATTAGCCCCTACAGCAACTCGATGGATAAAACAAATACCCCGATTTACATCCTTACAACCCGGACCTATCAGATTAGATTGGTTTCATAATCTACCCCGAGAATTTTCATTACTTTTTGACTATATCCCCGGCACTGGATTTGAAACTCATCTTATTATTCGCGAAAAAAGGAACAGCACTGCTTTTATGGAAGAACTTAATTCCTCTCATTTCTTAAACGAATTTTGTTTTATTAACTGGAGAAGTCCCCTATCTTCTAATATACAACGAGATTTATGGATAAACGAGGGATTTGTTTATAAGAAAACATCCTCAACTTCAATAAACACTTACAAATCCTCTTCCTCTTCAAAATTGTTAAAAAACAAACATCTCCTTGAATTTCTCTGGATAAACCGTGAACAGAATGCCACAGACATTCTTGATAGTCTTGTTCGTTGTTTTCCTCGATTGAACAATGCCTACTTACCCGCATGGCAAAGAGCTTTGAATAATACAGACTGGGTTTATTTTAACTTAAATCTTATAGAAGATAATCTTGTTGCTGGAACCCTCATAATACATCCCATAACTCCTACGGGGACAATGGAGATAAAAGAGGGCATTCTTACCTTTCATGAATGGACACAATCTCAACTTCCATCGCCCATACAACTGGAAATAAATGAAACTACCTCATCAGAGGATTTGAACTGGGAAATTCGTTTTTATGATTTTGAAACACGATTAAAAAGAGCCCTCGGCAATTTTTCGGATTAGAAAAGTTGGAATGTTATTCATAACTTCTGTAAAATGTATATTCACTTAATGTTAACATATTCCAACCCAGAACGGAAGGAAAATACCGATGAGTCCACAATTCAAAAAAGGATGCCTTATTTCAGTTCTCGTGTTTGTGGTTTTATTGATTCTTTTGATAACAATAATTACATGGCAAATTAGTAAAAGTTATGGTTTATCCCGTGCTCCTTATATCCCTATTCCGGATAGTTTTTCTGACCGTGCCACTTGTCAGATAGTCCTTCGGATACCGCCTGCTTCACCCATTTTAGAAAGGGTGCTTCCCTGGGAACAATTGAAAAAAAATACACCCATCCCTCTACCGCAAACAACCATTCCTATGGCTCTTCCTTATGAATTAGGTTTCTGGGCAACAACCGAATTTGCCCGAAACAAGGTTTCGTTTACGCTGGCAATCAATGAAAAACGACTGGGACCTATTGCTTATGAAATTCTTCAAAGTTCCCAACCGTGGAAAAATATTCAACAAATTGAATGGGATAAAAATGGATTACAATTTCCTCAGCGCGGGTATCTGTCTCTATCGGGCTCTATTAAAATTCCCGAAGGTGTAGAAGAACATGTTTTACAAGATTGGAAAATTGAAAACAAACCTATTCAAAAATTAGATTCCCAATCCAAACACCTTTGTGAAATCCAGATGGATTTAACAAACGGAGATTTTCTCGTCTGGACGGCCTGTATCATGAATGCTCAGGGAATCAACTGGGAGGAAGAACTAAAAAACAACAAATTTGCTGGTATGATATATGAAATCGCCAAAAAACTTCGCAAATTAAATATTATTATGGATACTACTCCTACTCCAGATGAAATGGATGTAAAAGTAAGTTTGCAGGCAGAGCCTGAAGCACAGGGACAATTAGAATTCTTCCTTGGAGGAATGGGTTTTCCAATGCTTCAGGATTATTTAAAAAATCAATTTGGAATGACCTTAGAAGGAAAATTATCCTGGGATTCCAATCAAAACGCATTAACAGGTAATTTGAAACTGAAGAATTACGAAAACTTCTTACGAACACAACTGGCATCTTTCATCAAATGAAAATTCCATCATATACATTACTTACACTGTAAAACACTAGTAAAAGATAAAAGGAATTTACATAAGGATTAGATTTAAACTTTTACTAAAAAATTGTTGATAATAAACCACTCTACACTGTAGGTCTAATATAGTAGTTCTGTAAAAAGAAAAAGACTTGATATTTTTATTGTTTATCACTATCAAATATTTACCCCAATTTTTATTTCTCTGTTTAAATTAAAAACAATACTGTCATAACTATCTATAATAATATAATTTTTTAAATTCCTATCGTTTACTCAAATGCTTTTTTATTGATGCAAAAAGTAACATAAATAATACATTCTTACCACTCATTATGTTGTGTAAAAAGGTTGCGGTATTCCCTATTTAAAATCTTCAGATATCACTTGACATGCAAAAAAAAAAATGATAAACTATCTTTAGTTGTCGAGAGATTGTAGATACATTATTTAACCAATTAAAAAAATTTAACAAAAGGAGATTTAACAATGCGTACTAAAAGTTTAATTGCTCTGTTTGTTTTAGTTTTACTACAGGTCACAACAACAATATACGCAGAAAATGAACCACCATGTGGAGTACTTTGTGGTTTGTGTCCCCCTGTTGTTCTAAAATTAGAAAGATGGGCAACCATTACTTACAATGATTTTATGCCGTCTTCCTGGGCGAGTTGTGAAGGAACTGCTAATTGCTGTTCTCCCAGTTATACATGTCAATTATATGTATCTCAAAAAACTGTGTCTGTAGGTACATGGATGTGCGAATCAGGTATTAATTTTGGAATTACATTACCCGAGGGTTTTAGTTTAGGAGCAAACGGTAGTGTATCCTATAACAGTCAGACAACAGTCTCTGTAGAAGCAGGCGTTAAGGCAATTTGCAATTTGCAAAGATGTCAAACAAGTACTTTAAAAGTAGGACCTTATTATCGTTTAATCGTGCGGGAAGTCCAGTGTTATAAAATGTGTTTTAATCCTAAAGATCTCGTTACACCGTGTTCAGAATACCAGACTCCATGTACCGATTTAATGGGTTTTAAAAAATATTCATCGCTTATATATATTTTAGATGCTTGTAAAGTACTTGGTGAATGTGGAATTCCATATTACGGTTCAAGTACCTGTCCTTACTGTGCCAACCCATATAATCCTACATGTCTTTAATATGTAATTGATTTTCTGTTTTTACTTTGAAGATAATACAAACAAATAAAAAAGGAGAATAATACAAGTATGGGATTGGTTGTTTTTATGTTTTTAATTACAGGCATCGGAGATACAGCAACAAATAAATACATTGAGGATTTATTTGTATATTACAGTCAGGTTATGAATAATCCTCAATGCCAAGAAGCAAGAGAGTTAATAAATCAGAATAAATATGAAGATGCATTTAAGTTACTTGCTGAAAATGCAATTAAAAATCCTGAGTTAGAAGTCCCATTTATTTCAGCTATGATTGTCTTAAGGCAACAAATAAATAGTAAAACTGAAGACACAGATAAAAATTCAAGTGAAGAAGATTTTTTAAATAAATATTACACAGTTGCTAATTCAATATTAGATAACATCTCACCTGAATCAAGAAAATTTTTACTTTCAGATTTAGCAGAGATATGTATGATTCAGAATCAACCACAAAAAGCATATTCATATATGGATGAAATGATAAAAGATATAGGCACTGTAGAATCAGACGACTATGCTCTTGCAATGTATCAGTATGCAAATACTGCTATGCTGGCTGGTGAAAATTTAAAAGCCATGCAAATATTAGAGGACTTGAGAAGAAATAGAAATTACTACTCTGAAGGAATTCAAGATAAAGTTAATTTCCAATTGTTTAATATTTACGGAATGTTAGGAAAAACTGACTTTGTTATAAAATTAGGTGAAGAATTGCGTAATAAATTTGAAAAAAAAGAGATTAAGGACTTTTCAGATGTTTCTGATTTGTTAAATGTATTAAAAAATCTTGCTGATGTTTATCTTGAGAGAAAACTCTATGCTGAAGCCAATGAGTTATACGATAAGATAATCGAATTGTTAAAAAAATACAAAGTCCCTGAGGGAGATATAAGAAAAAGTTATTTTTCCCAATTATTGTTAGATGCAGAATCACGAAAAAATATGGCAATGACAGGTATGGGTTTGAAACCTAATACCCCTATTATGTCCGAAAAAGAGCTATTTCAAGAATTGAAGAATAAAGACCCCAAACTTGCTGAATTATTTAAAAAGAACATGGAAATAATAGATTCTACATTGAAAGAATCCGAACAAAACACAAGTGCTCTTTCTCCAGAGATAACTAATAATAAAACAGAAAAGAATAATTTTTTATTGGGATTAATTGTTGGAATTATAATAACAATTATATTTTTCGGTGGTACTATCTACATAGTATTAAGAAATAAGAGGAAAAAGTAATTACAGGTTATCTTCCTCAGTATAAATAATCTTTCCACTCTTTGCATTTATTTATATAGAAAGATTTTAATTGGTATTGTTTACCCATCTAAAGGTTTGCGACCTTCAAGAGCCTGTCTTAATGTGTAATCATCTGTTAGTTCCAAACCGGCACCCATAGGAACACCGTGAGCAATCCGTGTAATTTTTATTCCTAAAGGTTTAAGTTGGTGGGCTATATACAAAGCAGTAGCCTCTCCTTCATTCGTAGCACTCGTAGCAATAATAATTTCTTTAACCTTACGGCTCATCACTTTTTGAAATAATCGTGAAAGACCTAATTCCTCCGGACCAATCCCATCTAAAGGACTTAACAATCCATTCAGAACATAGTATTTCCCCCGATATCCCCCTGAACGCTCTATAGCCATAACGCCTGAGGGCTTTTCGACTATACATAGCAAATCCCCATCTCTCTCGGTGGAAACACATATAACACAGGGGTCTGTATCACTAAAATCCTGGCATTCGGAACAACGCTTTATCTGTTTTCTAATTTGGGATATAGTCTCTACAAAGGTATGAATTTCTTCCTCTGTAGAAGATAATATATGTAAGGCATATCGTTCTGCTGTTTTTTTCCCTACCCCCGGTAATGTTCGAAAGGCATTTAGCAAATTATCAAAAAGTTTATTATTCAGTAACATAAAAAATAGACAAATATATTGCTTATTATGCTAATGGAGAATATTAACCCTGCTGTACTTCAGACAACAGTTTTTTGCGAATCTCAAACCATTCTTGATATTTTTCTTCACGAGTAATAATATCAATTCGGTCTAAAAAGACTATTCCTTGTAAATGATCATATTCATGTTGAATAATCCGTGCTAAAAAGTCTTCGGCTTCAAATTCTAATTTCTTACCCCGAGGACTATATGCCTTTACTTTTATACGCGACGCACGAGGGACAACTGCATAAATTTTAGGCAAACTCAAACATCCTTCTTCACCTTCAATGCGTTCCCCTTGAAGAATTAAGGTAGGATTAATAAGACACATAGGCTTACTTTCGGGTTCATGAACAACCATAATTTGCTTGGAAACGCCTACCTGAGGACCCGCTAATCCCACTCCTTCATAGGCTATCATTGTTTCAAACATATCTTGAGCTAAATCCATCACATCCGATGTTATACGGTCAAAAGGTTCTGCGACAGATGTTAATGGGTCATCGGGGTATAAAACTAAATCTAATATCGCCATCATCAAATCCTTCTTACTTAATGGGTTCAAATTCTAAAAAACAAACCTTTATTAAAATTCATAAAAATTGCTATATTATAGCATATTTATCTTTTTAAGTCAATAACCACTTGTATAATTAATTTTATTCCACTTTTTCAAGTTTTTTAGTCAATATTTCCTGAATTTATTCACCTTTTAATTTCTTTAATAACGATTCTATCATTCGATAGGTTTCACCTTTCTTTTGCAGTTCCTGTTCTACACGCTCACAGGAATGTAATACAGTAGTATGGTCTTTTCCTCCAAATAATTCACCAATATAACTCAGGGAAAGACTGGGTATTAGCAAACGACATAGATACATACCGATTTGACGGGGCAAAACATATTGTTTTTTACGACATCTTCCTTTCAAATCAACCAGCCGCACATCAAATGACTCTGCCACAGCACGAAGAATAGATTCGGGAGTAATGGTAGAAACATTACTTCGGTCTTCTATATCTCGAACTACCTGTTCTGCTTGTTCTAATGTAATTTTGTTATTTCCCCGAAGTTTCATCAAAGCAATAACCCCGGTTAATGCCCCTTCTAATTGACGGACATTGGAAGTAACGGAACGGGCTATATATTCTAAAATAGCATCTTCTACTTCATATCCCTTTTGCATCATTTTACTTTTTAATATGGCTACCCGTGTCTCAAAATCCGGAGGTTGTATATCCGTTACCAGTCCCCACTCGAACCGTGAAACAAGACGACTTTCTACACCGCGTATTTCTTTAGGGCTCCGGTCGGATAAAAGAACTATCTGTTTATGCTGGTCAAATAATTCATTAAAAGTATGGAAAAATTCAATCTGGGTGGCTTCTTTTTCAGCAATAAAATGAATGTCGTCAATCAGTAGAATATCTACTTTCCGATACTTTTCGCGAAAACGAGATTGACTTCCTTCCGAAATGCTCATAATCAATTCGTTGGTAAATTCTTCGGAGGTTACATACATTACTTTTTTCGAACTATCCCTACGAAGTAACTGATGTCCGATTCCCTGCATCAGATGGGTTTTACCCAATCCCGTCATACCATAGATAAACAGTGGATTGTAATTTCGACCCGGGCTCTCCGAAACGGCTTTTGCTGCCGCATACGCAAACTCATTTCCATGACCTACAACAAAATTTTCAAAGGTATAGTTGGGATTTAATCTCAATCCCGCAGGAATTCTATGATTTTTTCTTTCTACATTTTCCTCTGAAAATTCCTTTACAGGCTTCGCAATATCTTTTCGAATCTCTGTCTTTGCATTGTTATCCGGCTGAATACAGAAATCCACCGGAACCTCTTTCTGGAAAACTTCATAAATAGCGTTATTTAATACCTCTCCGTACCGTTCCCGCAACCAGGAAAGAAAAAATTCATTGGGAACAGAAAGAACCATACGCTCGCCATTAAAACCATTGAAAGATACATGAGAAAACCAATGCTCACAAACTTGAGGTTCTAACATATCCTCAAGACGACCTAACACTTGAATCCACAAAGATTCTTCCGTTTGAAAGGACATATTTTCTTTCCTTACATAATTTATTTTTTTTTATTTATTAAAAATTTTTATTTCGTTGATTTAGTAATGTATAAAGATATCACGCCACCTACTCCTCCTGTTTCACCTTTGTCCATAGTGATTCCAAATATTCGAGTCGTTCTCCTGGAGACTCCGGAAGAACGGTTACCAATGACTGAACTTTTTCCCAACGCCTCCGAAATGTCTCATAAGAAAGAGAGAGACATTCCATAGGGTCTAATTTTAAATACTGAGCCAAATGTAATGAAACTAAATATAAATCCTCTATTTCTTTCTTTAATTTTCCTACATCCTGAGCATTTATTTCTTGCTCGATTTCATCCAATTCTTCTCGAATTTTATTTAAGATACCGATAGCATCGTTCCATTCAAATCCAAAATCGCTTGCTTCTTTTTGTATTTCCAACGCTTTGTATAATAACATCGAAGAATAATTAATATCGTTTATTTCACCATGTAAATTCATCAAAATGCCTTCCTAATCTAAAAATCGTTTTCTTCAAATTTATTCTATTCACCCGAAAGCTCCCCAGAGCCCAAAACTCTCATTTAATTTTAATGAAACTAAAAGATAAATATAACATGTAAAAAACAAAAATTCAAGAAGGCTTTTTTTAATTTTACAAGTATTTATTTAACAATAATTTAAAGAAGAGAATCCCATTACTTTTTCAAATGATTTAATATAAATATATAAAAATATAATATGATATATATAAACATATATAACTATATTTATAGTTATATATGTTTTGATAAATATAAATAGTTATTAACAGATTCTTAATGGTTGCAGAGAAATTCTTAATGATTTGTAGATATACCTAAAGCAGACGCCCAGTGAATAAGTGAAAAACCGTAATGCGTTCTTAAAACATCTACACACTTTAAAACGCGTCGCATTTTTTCTTCCCGTGAATAGTAGAATAGGTTCCCCTGTTTTGTTTGTATCTCTAATTCTGAAAGGATAATTCCTACCAGTCGTATCTGGTATTTCCGTTCCTGGGCTTTTTTAATAAGAGAAGGTAATACCGATATAAAATCACTATCCAGTATCGTAGCGGAGGGGAAGGAAAATGAAAATGTTTTTGTAATGAAATCTGAATAACGAATTTTTAAAGTTATCCTTCGGGCTTTCATGTTTTTTTGTCTCAATTCATAAGTACATGCCTCTAACAGTTTCACTATTTGTGGAATAATATCTTTCCAGTAGATTAAATCGTTATCAAAAGTAATTTCCCTTGAAATTACACGAGGATTATCTGCATAGCCTATCCTTTCTACATCACGGCCTCGTGCCCATTGAAAAATGTGGAAGCCATAACTCAGACCCAAATTTTTTTCTAACTCTTCCAAAGAGAGTTGCCAAATTTGACCTATTGTATATATACCTAAAAAATGAAAAACCTGTTCGGCTTTAGGTCCCACACCCGGAATACATCGAACAGGTAAGGGAGATAAAAATTTCAATTCTTCCCCTGGAGGAACTGATAAATAACCGTCTGGCTTCGCTTGTTTTACCGCCATTTTTGAAACAATATAAGTGGATGCAATTCCTACAGTACACGGTAATTTCATTTTATCTCTTAATGTCTTTTTTAATTTTAGTGCCAATTTATCTTCAGAACCAAACAAATGGATACAACCTGTAATATTCAAGAATGATTCATCAATAGAAGCCACCATAACTTCCGGAGCAAAATTATGGAGATGATTTACTACCTGTTCTGAAGTATATACATACTTTTCATAATCGCCAGGAACTAAAATAGCATGGGGACATTTCCTTCGAACCTCTCCTACAGGCATACCCGCTGAGATTCCATATTCTCTTGCTTCATACGACGCAGAGGAAACAACTCCCCGTGGACTATCTACTTTAGTTACTACAATTAGAGGTTTCCCTCGAAATTCAGGATGTTCCGCCTGTTCTACTGAAGCAAAGAAGGCATCCATATCCACATGTAGTATTCGTGGTTTCATTCGTAAATCTCCTCTATTATATAGTGAAAATATTTTCACTATATAATTATAATCTTTCTTCTTCCTCTTCTCAAATTTTTGGGAATAAAAAAATTCCTAAAAAAATAAAAAGGGTAATTTGGAGGTTGAAAATGACCCTTCGGTTGCGATATTCTTTTCGCTACTTCATAAAAAATTGAAAATAGAAAAATAAAACAAACATCAGGAAAGTGTCTTTTTCTATGCCCACTATTAAATATATTTGTCCTCAATGTGGAAAAAAATTTGTAGAATGGGGCGCTCAAAAATTTAATTTCAAGTGTCCCAATTGTCATGATGTCCAATTAGAACGGATTGGTATCAGCAGTGACCAGATTACCACCACACCCAAAATACGAAGGAAACCGCGACTTGTTGAAGATGAAGGAGACATTGAGTTCCCAGAAGGTTATGCTCAGGAAGAAGAAGTAGATGATTTTGGGCTTCCTGATGTTCCCATTATAGAGGATGAAGAACTTCCTATTGAAGAAGAGGAACTTCCTCCAGAAGAAATTCTTCCTGATGAAACGGAAGTTATAGAAGAAGATTTAGACACTGAAGAAGAATAGTGTTCTCAAACAGAATATTGTATTTTTCCAAATCTTTACGAGTTGACACCTTTATAAATTTTAAATTACCCTGCTTCGTTTAATTAAATATTTCAAGCGTATGAATTTTGTTTTCTAATAGTAGTGAGTAATTATAAAATTATAGATATGCAATGAAGTATTTACTTTTCCTCACTTCCCTGTAATTCAGGCTTTAAATATAAGGTATAAGCAGGGTCTAAACGCATGGATTTTTTCTGTTTCACCCAACCGACAATCTGTATAGACAGCCATTCCGCTCCGTATTTGAACCCGAATTTTTCCCAAACTTTTACTACACCATACCAGAATGCTAATACCAGAACAATAAAGGGAATGATATATAACGGATTTTTAGGGAATTCTGCTGGAGAACCAATCGCCCACATATAAATCCGCCCCAAACTCACAGCAACCGGTCCCTCTAATAAAAATATAGTCAAAGCCACCATACTAATCCTACGAAGGGCTGTTGTATGTTTCATCCACCATTCTCTTTTGTCTACACCCGTATATTCCATAATCCCAATTAAATAAGCAGCCAGCATAAGCATTAAACCGACATCCAGTATCTGTATCTTAAAAGGAAGGGGAGATTGTGCAAATTCTACCGGTTTTAATCCATAAGTTCCCATCAGACACCCCGCCAACATTACGAAAGAAAAACCTAATCCAAAGCCATAACCGCGTATCTTTGACAACTCTATCCGTTCGGATAAGGCAATTCCAAATACAGCTCCCAGATAACCGTATGCCATATTGGGAAGTGGACCTAATGCAAATTTTAATAACCATGCCAGTCCCCATCGTTCTTCCTGTATTGCCTGATGGAAAATATCATCCAATGCATGGTGTATCGTTGGGGAAATAAATAACAAAGTTAATGCAATACCTGTTAAAATTCGGAAAGTATATCTACGGTCGAACAACTCGCCTGTCCGCCATAACGCGTATAAAGTTAGATGGAGGAAAAATAAACTTATACCTATATTCCCTAATGCGTCTGTATAAAAAAGAATATCTATAGAAAAATCCGGTGCACTTCCTTTCCAGATAAATCCTGTTATTAAGGTTTCATAAAAACGACCGTTAAATGGCATACGATGATGGAAAAAAGTCATGTTGATGAAAGAATAACAGATGAGAAGAAAAGAATTGACCAATCCACCCAGAAGCAAACGATTTAATTCAGGGGTAATGCGTGATGTATCTTTATATTTCAATAGATTTTGATGCATGGTATAGGCATGAGCTGTACCGGATAACATAACAAAAATAGGAGCCCATGTCGCTAAAATAACCAGAGGTGCAAATATAATAAATATCCACGGATTAGCGTTTTCTATAGATTGAGGATTGTTGTTATATACAACCGCATTGAACGCATGGAGCCACAAAATATAAACAATAAAAAAGCCTCTTAAGCAATCAATATACATCAATCTTCTTTTCACTTCTTTGTCCCTTTCTTGTCATAAGATTTACAACTATAAACTTTATTTATAAATACAAATAAATTGAGGTTTTATTACATAATCTTTCTTATTTTTTATCAGCCCGTGCAATCCTTTTATATGTTCCTAATATAAATAGAAATACAATTTCTATCAAAAAAAATTCTCTTATCCAGATTCTTATTCATTATTTTGAAATATACTGAATGCTATTTAGATATAATACGAAGTTAGATTGCAGACTGTGCCATTGTAGATAGCAAATCATAAGAGAGGGAATAAGATATTAAATAGAAAAGGGGAAAGGAGGTATAGATGAATATATGAAATTAAGTATTACCTTTAATGCAAAGCGACCCCTACTCGTTTAGAGTATTGGTCTTCTTTGAAATTTTTTTACTTACTTATAGAAAAACACCCAAAGTGGATAAAGATACTCAAAGAGACACTAAAAGTTATCTCACTGCTTACTCTTAACAACTAAAGATAAATCTATTTAGTCGCAATATCAAATTAGAAAAGAAGTGAAATCAGAACACCTAATGGGTCTGCTGGAAATACACTGGGCCAGCGAAGGAATTCGACATGTCCATCCATATAAAGCACATTACCTCCACCGGGCACATGATTAAATGTAGATGCGCCAGCGTATACCGCTATCTCGTCCCACATAACGGGTATCTCACTGGATGCCTTTGCACTTGCAGCAGGATTATTAATATCCGTAATTAAAAATCTTTCTATTCCCATTCTTAAGCGGGGTAAAGAAGCAAGGTCATTTAATTTGCCTGCAATCCGTTGTTCTATTGGTAAACTATCATAATAGAAAATTTCTAAAATCTTATTAACTATATCATCTTTAATATACTGATAAGCTAAAGAAATTATTGTTCCTGGGTCTGCGTTTACATCAAGTCCAATTTCAGATAAAGTTTTCGGTGGAGTAATCCCGGGGTCAAAAATTACCGAAGGATGCAAAGTCCAACCCAGATAATAATAACTTCCACGGGCTAACCTGCACGGTTCAACCGGTTTTGTAAGGTCACCATCTTGATGAAATGATTGTCTAACAGTTTCAGCATCAGAATCGGATGGACAGACACAAATATTTACATCATTCAAGTACTCAGGATAAACAGAGGGGCCATCAAAGGTAGCATTGATAGAAAAACTTCCATTACAATTATATAATTTAATCGGTGGAAACATTTCACCCTTTGCCTCGTTTGCATACATATTGAATACCAATCCCATCTGCTTCAGATTGTTCTGACAACTTGACCGTCTTGCAGCCTCTCGGGCTCTTGCCAGTGCAGGCAATAATATCGCGGCTAAAATTCCGATAATTGCGATAACAACTAATAATTCAATCAGCGTAAAACCTTTTTTCATAGGACAACTCCTTCTTTTAAAGGTTAAAAACTACTCATATCCTATATTTATTATGATACACAATTTTATAGTTTTTCAATATTTTTAAAGAAATATTTAATAAAATAACTTAAAATATTAGGATTTATATTTTTTACATTCAACATAAAATATTTTTCTAACGATTATTCTATGTATATTAAAAATATCTATATAAAAAGTTAATACTAATATTATAAAATAACAAATAAAACACGACTAAATGAATATGTTGAAGAGTAATGGCTTGCTGCCTAAATCTCTCATTTGCGTTTCATACCGAGTTCTATAAAGGCTCTCCCAAATAAATAATTTTTTTCTGACTGTATTAGTCTTGCAGATATGTGCTTTACCATTTACAGGTTGGTTTTTAAATTTATCTTTTAAAATTTATGTGAAATTCTTGAAATATTATGAAGAAGGATATATACTAAAAATATATATGGAAAATATTATTCAGGAATTTCCCATATATGAAATTTTTAGACTCAAAAATAATGAACAAAATTTGAAGAGGAGGACAAAACTATGAGCACACAAAACACCATCAAAATAAGTGTATGTTGTTTAGTGCCTCTTGTAATTACTTTGCCGTTTATGGGATTTTCGGATGGTGTGTTATTTAAAACTACAAAAGATAGTCCTTACCTGTCATTGGTGCGAGAGAACAAGCAGGTAGCGTATATAAACTATGAGGAGGGTATTCAGCACATGATTATCAGTGTAGTTGCAGGTTTTGAATCTGGTAAGGAGGAGGATATTAAGGATATGGTCTGGATATTTCCTTTACCAGCAAAACCGGAAGATGTTAGTATAGATATTGTTAAAGATTTTAAGATGTTTCACGAGGGGATAAATATTGGAAACAAGGTGATGGAGAATATGCGTTGGTGGGCAGGCTTAACATTTACCTCACAGGTATTTCCAACCCCGTTATTACTCTTGTTTCCATTACTGAGGCCCCGGAGTATGGAATTAAAGGGTTCAGGAATATCCTTAGATGTCAGTAGTAGTATTACGGAGTATATGAGTGTTCAAAAAATGGGTCTGACTACTAAAGTAATTACGGCTACAGATGGGAATGCCCTTTACGATTACATAAAAGAAAGAGGTGCGGATATTCCTGAAGAAGCGAAGGAGACCTTTCAAGCATACATTGGTAAGCATTATTCATTTGTTGTAACCTGGATAGAGAATCTGGACGAATATTTGAAAAATATTGGGAGTATCAATAAAAAAATAGGCTATTCCAACCATACACTTCAGGTATATGTGAAGTTTAAGACGGATGAGATTTACTATCCGATGTTGCTTACAAGTTTGTATGGACAGGAGATAATTGAGATTTCATTATATTTCACAAAGCCTGTTGTGTTTTCCTCAGGTGGAGAAAAGAATCTTTCCTATTTCTATCTTAAAAATAAACATAAGGTTTCTCCTGAATATGCAAGTTTCTATGGTGGTAAAGAATATTATGGCAATTGTGTATATACCTTATATACACAGGTTAATTATGCAAGTGATATGAAAAATGACCTATGGTTTAAGATAGGTAAACCGAATAATCTTGATAGAAATATTTCGTTTATCCGCTATTTCTGGATTTTGTTTATTTTGTGTTATGTCTTGTTCTCCGTTATTTCAAGTTTTTTGGCAGGGCATATAGTATTTGTTAAAGAAATAAGACCATCCCATAAAAGATTGCTGATGTTAGGGCTTTTCAACTGTTTAACTTTGATTGGACTGGTGTTTGCAGGGAATAGAATATTTAGGAAGGACATACCAGTTGAACTTACTGAATTGGAGTCCGAATTAAAAAAACAAGGATTTACGATATCTATTAATTCTGGGAGAAAATTTTATATCTGGTTTTCTTTTATCTTTATGTTTTTTATGCTTGGTTCTGCATTCATTCTTAGAAAATTCTTATTTTAGTAGGGTAAATTAACAACCTATACAATATAGGTAATAGATTTTTATACAGCGATTTTTTTTACCTACTGACTGTCTATGTTTTAAGTATATACTTATATCATAATAAATAGCATTAAACCCAGTAGATTATCGATGTCTAATAATTTTTGTTAATACATACATCTTACAGTCCATTCTTCTTCAATCTTGCCGATGGTAGGAAATAGATAGATAGCATTTAACTGGCTATCCCATTTTTTATATTCAGTGTCGTTTACCAAGACCTTTTTAATGGGTTTGTTAGAGGGGTGTCTTATCCTGAATATAATTTTATTGAAATCTATATCTTTTTTGATATGCACATTTCCATCTATTTCATTTTTATCTAACTTTGAGTGCAAATCATAACTTACCCTTCCGAAGTAGGTATCGGCATTTTTAACAGTAACCTGTTTTCCTGCTTCAAGCCAGTAGGATGGAACAAATGGTGCTAACCAGAGGGAGTCTTTATCCTCACGAATGAACATTTTTCTTGTCTGAACCAGAAACCAACCTGTTTCATGTGTTTTATTCCACGCTCCGATATTATGGAAATGTTCCCAGAACGATAGGTTTTCGGTATTCAGTAAGGAAGGAATAGCATTGAAATAAGAACGGATAAAAGGCTTTACTTCATCTCGCATAGCATAAGTTTCTGCCATCCGCGTGTAATAAGGTTGAATTTTTGAAAAACCACCTAAATTAAAGGGGTCCCTCTTGTTTTCTTCTTCCGGATAATCGCCTTCACCGCTAAAAGCAAACCAGTAATCGGAATGAAGAAACCAATAATCTTCCATGTGCTGGATAATATTTTCTGCATCTTGGCTATAGGGGTCGAGTATACCAAGCGGGATTAAATGGTGCGGTCCTAACTCGACATCGTATGCCCAACTTCTGCCTGCATCTTCTCCTGGGAACATTTCACCGGAGGTACCAAAAGTATATAAGTTAGGTGGATAAGGTAATATCCATTGCCCATTCGAAAGTGGTAAAACAGGTGTTCTTTCTTTATTCCAATCAAATGCCCTTAAAATAGATTTGTTTAATTCTCTGGCACCTTCTATATATTTATCTGCCCATGGGTAATTTATATCTTTTAATATAGAACCTATCCCATTAAGACCTGCACAGAAATGCCCTTGTATAGCAAACCGATATGCGAAGCGGTTCCAATCGGCACCAACACCGGGTGGCATAAGCCCATATTCTGGTACTTTTTCCCTATTTATTTCCACCTTTTTTGTCTTCTCACACTGTGCCATTATCCAATCACAAACTCGGGATAGTTCCTTTGCGTATTTCGTTAACCATTCTTTATCCCGCGTAAGTCTGTAATGCTCGGCTAATGTCCACAAATGCCAGCCCGTTCCCATCAGTGTATAGCCTGTGGTCAGATAGCCTGCCTCGTTATACTTGCTGATGAAATATTCCAGTGATTTTCTTGAAAATTCATGCCAACCCATCAGGTCCATTCCATATACAATGGAGTGGGCTTCACTTTCTAAGGGACCATAAGACATAGAGGCTATCCATGGAGCAATCCAATCTCCTTCGGAACGAGCCGCAATTAAACAATGCACCTGTGATGCTTTGATAACATTGTTCAGTAAGGGCTCTGGAATATCTATCTTCGTAGAGTTTGCAAATAAGTTTTCCCAGTATCCTACTGTTTTATCTAAAAGTTCCTTTTCTTTTATTTGCTCTACTTCTTCTACCTTGATATTTATATCTGATGGAATAATAACAACTAATTTAAGGGAAGAACCCGAAGGTATAGGACGCTTTATAACAATATTTTCTCCATTTACCTCGCTAATTTCATTCTCCGTTTTGCAAATACCTAATATCTTCCCATCCTTCTTTACAAATATGCTCTGATTTTTATTTTCTAATTCCGCTTTTTCCCACTCTTTTTTATTAGAATAAAAAGAAAGGGAGAAGTCGGAAAACATTTCTTTTACATCATTATTTTTTATTTCAAATTCTGAGACACACAATGATTTTTTCTCGTTATAGGGAGCAACAAATGTTTTCGAAAAATATATAACGCCATTATCGTCCTTTTCTATAACAGGAATAGGTAACCAATCTTTATAAAGAGTGCGTTTTAGTTTGTCCGTGTTTCCCATACGAACCTTCATAAAAAAGTCATTAAACTGGATAGAGCCTTCTCTCTCCACAATAAATTTATTATTATCGCAGGCAAGGGATAACATTGTAGGTCCATTGTCTTGAATAGGTTGATGAACTTTTTCCATTGCGTTTGAAAAGGTTTGCTCTGGTAGGGAACGAACATTATCAAGCACACTTTTTTCGTTTTCCTTCATCTTTTTATATTCACTGACCGTAAGTGGTGAAGACTGTAATACAGCAAAGATACCTGCCGAAGGGACATACACACAGGGATGTTTAAGTACGTCTTCTATCGCAATACAAAATTTTATGTCGGGCAGAGAAATCCATAATAAAGTTCTATCTCCTTTATCACTTCGCGGAACACTATAAAGAAGATGTAGGGCGAGTGGTTCTGAAATCTTCCAAGTCTGACTGAACGGATTTGATGATTCCAGAAACTTTCCATTATAAATCTGAAGGGTTGCCTGAGTATTTACATCTCCTTTTTCACTTTCTAATCTTATGAAAGTCCTATCCCAGGATGAATTGCTGTAGGCATTCAGTTGCTTAATATATAATGGCTTATCGCTTTCAAAAATCCATCGGACTTTTTCTGTACCTTTCCAGATAAAAAGATTGTCTCGCCATGGAATATGTATAAAACCTTGCTTTCCATTTACTTCAAACTTACCGTTTACATTTTGCCATTTTCCCTGCCACGGAGATTCTCCTGTCCAGACTTCAACTTTGACTTGTGATGGGATATTATCATCAGCAAATTCTATTGCAAGGTCTGTTAATTTCCGTCTTTCATACCATCGCAATCCCATGCATTTTAGTCCCTCATAATTTGGAACTTCGTAGGCACCATCATCCTGTGGATACACTTTTTTCTCCAGGAATACATCCTCTGGTGGAAATTCTTCTACTCTGGAACAACGAGCCCCATCATATCGCCTCGGGTCGCAGGTAACTATATCTGCAAATAATGCAATATCCAGATTATCTGTCAAATCTTTCTTTTCCCTATCATCCACTAAATATAGTTTTGCATCAGCCCAGTTAGCACAATCGCAGGTAATACCATCGTTTGCATTATTAACTATCAGACGAAGTTCACGGGCGTTATTCAAATCAATTTTAACAGGCAAAGGAGGATCTAACTCTCGCCTAATACCACTATCCCATCGTTTCTCCCCATCTACCATAATTTGAAAAACCACACTACCCGTATTCGAACCGTTTTGTTTTTGAACCCCTACCTCGCATTCAAAATATTTATATCTTTTATCTAAATCTACCACAATTTCTCCAGGTGCATGATGTCCTATACCTTTCTGATATATCTTCTCCCCTATCTGCAACTCCATTGGGGTCTGCCCGGACGCATGTGCTGAAACATCCCAGCCCGTCTCTCCCCAACCCTGTGATATATAAGTAATGTGTTCCAAAATATCACTTAAATATACAGCATTCTCTGTATAAGCTAAGTAAGGAATAAAAATAAAAACTATAGAAAATGAAATAACCATCTGCTTTCGATAATAAATTACCTTTGATAAACTGTTCATTTTATATTCCTTCTTTTTTATTCGTTTTATAAAGATAAATTAGAAACTCTCACACTGCAAGAATTCGTATAAATTTTTCTATAGGGAGTGCTAAAATAAATCTTTAATTTTTATTTTTTCCTATTCCTGATACAAATTTACAGGGATATTTCCATTCCATCTTTCCCATTTATCATAATACCTCTCTACCTCTTCTCCACTCACGGATTTAATCACCCATGTTCCAGCAGGTGCATTTACATCATATTCAATTTTCTTTCCATCTAAAAATACAAAAGATGAATAGATTTCTTCTTTTGAGGGGTTTTTGCTAATAATTTCACTCAACCACTTATCGGGAGATAGGTCTTTATTATCGGATAAATATATTAATCCAAAATTATTATCATTGTAAATGCAAATATATAAATTTTTTGCACATTCAGGTGCAAAAACAGCCCATGGTCCTTTCTGGATAACAGGCGAGTATTGAGGAGGAATATGTACCGAAGAGTTTCCCACAGCAAACCTTTTGTATACACCTGTATTGTTCCAGCACCACCACTTACCTCTTCCCTTTATATGAAAAATTCTATTTATATCTATTTCTCCGTCATTTAATAATAAAGTTATAGGCCTTGGAATAATCATGGCTCGTAAACCTCGATATACTCCTCCCGCACTAATCAAATATTCGCTACCTCCACTATATATTTCAGGAGTTCCATTCTCCCCATAACCTATCCGAACAAAATAATCATAAGGCTTTTCTATTGCCCATTTTTTTACCACTGGCGGAACAGTGTATGAAGATAAAACAGCAAAAAGAATTCGCGAGTGTCTCGTATTTTCTTTTCCTGGAGCATTATCGCTTTCTGGTAGGCACCACCATCGCATTAAGGCTGTGTGGGGGTCAATAACTAACGATATCGTATCTGCATATTCAAACCTACGACGGAAAGGATCACACCTCCGAAATTGCGAACTGCCCAGAGCATATTTCCAGTTAATACTATCCAGTATTTTGTGTGCTCTTATTCGAATCTCGGGCGAGTCAGGAAATTCCTCTAAATTTAACAGAGCCTCAACTGCATATAACAAGTAAGGAATGGAGTTAAATTCATATTCGCCATTCAAAAGCATTTCATCGAGATAATCCACAAACCATTTTTCTAATCCATTAGTTTTATTGTCGTATGTGGTATTTCCTGTCGGAATTGTAGAACTTCCATATTTAAATAGCCATTGGTTTTTTAAATATCGGCTACTTTCAGTCATTAAGTGATGATTTTCTGTATCACGAATCCATCCCCAAGAACCCGGAACAGCCTCCCTCGGGTTTCCCCCTTCTTCAATTAATAAAACACCCACTAAATGCTCCAATGTCTCAGGATAAATTAACTCTTTGTTATGTCCAAAAAGATATAGTATTCTTGTAAGTATTACCTCTGTAAAATCATAATCCCCTTTATGACCTGCCCAAGAAGAGCCACTTGAATGAGGTTGCAATTCCTGTAAGGATTCATTAACTTCTTGCACATCTTTCCCCATAGCAAGTTTTGCTAAACAAACATAAGGAGAATGTTCTTTCCTATGCTTTTCCTGATTCATCATAGGCTCTTCTGCAATTGATTCTATAAACTTCCTTGCATAATCATTGTTAAAAAATGATTGTTCCCTCTCTTTACCTACCGATATACTTTCATCCCATTTGGGACCTGCCTCACCCCAAGATATAGGGGGAATAGGTTTACGCCCTGCACCTAATAATTCATCAACAAATAATGGCAACAGAAATAAAGGGATTAAAAGGAAACAAAGTCCTGAAAAACTATAAAAAAATATTTTGCTTAGCAAAAGGGTGTCCTTCTTTGTATAATTTCAAATGGTATAATTTAGAAAAAGCCATTTATAGCCGCGAATATTATTAGAAACAAACCTATAATCCACATTGCAATGGTTGTAGGTGTTATATAAATATAGTTATCCCCATCATTGCTGGTTTGTTTGAATAATTCCTTCATATCTAACATAGATAGTTTCCCTTTCTTTCCTTTTTTTGCTTTCAAATATTTTATTAATACCATATATTATATATCCTCTCACATTCCATTTCGTTCTATTGTTTTAACAACCACATTTCACAAATTCGGGACTGTTGTCGCCAATTTTTTTTCAAATCTCCTACAGGAAGTGTCCATTTTACAGTAATTTCTCTATCCTGAATACACTCTGACGGGACGACATAGTCTTTGAATTCTCCTAATTCTATTCCTTTTTCATCGGGATTGTTTATTTTTTGACCATCAATCATAATTTGTGGTTTTCCCAAACCTGTAATACGAAGAATATATTGAGCGTTAGGTTCTAATCCTTGATATTGTGCTTCCCCATGTTCTAAAGAACTCAACCAGGCAATCCGTTTTCGTGTTTTCCCATTATCAAACCACCATAAAGTAGGTTCCTGCCATGCTTCTTCGGCAGGATTGGTGTAATGGATTTCACACCGCTTTATATGAGGTGATTTTGCAGTATTCCCCACATCATCATAAAAAGAACCATATCCGGGTGTTTCCCAGTGGGCAATTATGTTTAGCCTTTTTATTTTTTCCTCTTCGGAACCTAATTGTCGTATTTGCTGGAACTGGTCTTCTAACCACCAACGATTGTTTAATGGAATGTCAATATAGTCTAATGAAGCACCCCGTTCTCCCCCACTGGCTTTGTATTTCTCTACGCTGGATTGTAGCCCAATATTTTTAAATAACGCATTATATAACTCTATAATCTTTTCTTTTAAGTCTGTAGCAATAGGCTCCGTAACTGCTTTATTTAAAATGTTCATTGCCTCTTCCATCGCTTTCTCAGCTCCGATTTCCTCCACTTTTTGCAACACTTGATTTGCCATTTCTTCCAGTTCTTGTTCGTATATAACTTTTCTACGGATATAGGTATCGTAATAAGCACGGACAAGGCACATTTGCCAACGCCAATTGCCTCTTAATTGCGGAGCTTTTTGTTCTAACTCCTGCCACAACTTTAAGGTCCCTTCAATGGCTCCGTTATCTATAATACTACCCCGCCAATTGTTTTCCAATGCTAATATACCCTCTGCTGCTGGTTCTGCAATTGCACTGTTAAAAAATATATTTGAATACTCGATTAAGATATCTCGGACTTTTTGTTCGGGATTCCATCCCAAGGCACTCCATATTATTTTGTTCACATCGTCATGGATACCATCCGAATAAGTAATAAATCCATCGCAATAAGGTTGAAACCAATTATGAATATAGGCATATTGCACAGGTCTTGGATTAATTCCTTCCCTACCAATTACTGATGAGAAAGCAATGTCCCACCAGGGCACAGGATATTGACAAAGTTTGTTATGCGTTATATCTGGATACATTCGTAGTCTATATTCCGCAGGCAAATTTTGGCGTAAATATGCTATCGGGGGACTGGATGGTCCTTCACAAAGCCCTCCCAGCCATTGAGGTTTTTTATTTTTAATATAATCAAAGACAAATTGAGCCTGGGCCGTGGTAAATCCCTGTAAGGATAACCATATTTTTGCCTCGGGATGTATTGGGCTTAACAATTTTGACAGGTCTTCTAAAAATGGTAGAACTAACTCTGGCGAATTATCTCCTGGGTCTCCTCCCGGGAAAAATACACCTGTTATAACAGGACAATCTTTATATAATTCCTCATGTTTTTTTAACATATTCTCTCGTTTTTCTTTGTCATTTAAATCAAAATCTGCTGGGGTCCATACCCAATAATCCAATCCATATTTTTTGCATATTTCACTCATTGCTCGGTTCATTTCCCTTCGTGAAATAGGCATTAAAGGGGCGGGTCGGTCATCTTGAAAAGGGATATTTTCAATACTATTGACACCAAAGAAAGTTAATTCCCTTATATACTGGTCATAATTTTCTATACTCCAGGCATCATAAGAATTTGCTTGTGCTCGATAACCCAATTGATGACCGCGTATAGGAGATATAGGCGATTCAATAATATTCACAGGAATTTCTATTTCCAATGAATTTTTAGAATATTTCATTATTCGTAATAATTTTCCAACTCCAAATAAGACTCCCCGATTATCTTTTCCTATAATCCAAATTCTATTTTTCCCTTGAACCTCTTCGTTAAATATAGCAAAACCTTCGGGTTTAAGTTGCTGTAATTTTTCAATCGGAAATGAAATTAAGTGTTTTTCATAAACAGGGGATAATGAATTAATACTTGTAATTAATATACAGTCCCAATTGGGTAAAAATTCCACAGTATTCTGCAATACAATATGTGTTTGTTTTTCAATTTCTTCCGAAAGAACTTGAATTATATTATTTAAGACTTCCTCTTTTTCATTCCCAATAAGGCAAATTTTAAAATCCCTTAAATCTAACATGGATTTTTCCATATCGGCATTTATATTAGCCCACGGGAAAAATAAAACAGATAGGAAAAATAATTGTAAAAAGAGTGATATTTTCATTCAGGTATCTCCATAGACAGGTTTATTGTCTTTTTAATTTTAGATGTATCACTTATGATACACTTTGCCTTTCTGCAAAACAAAAACAAGCAATAGAATGGAGAATGTGAACAGGAAGGAAATCTTGTTCATACTTAAGCCATGTGAAACATGCAAACAAACCTTTGGCGTTTCCACCACATTGAAATCATCTGACACATGGCACCAGTACCAACCCGAATCTTCGAGAGATAAATCTTCCATGTATAGCTCCTGACCTGAAGCATTCGGAATAATTGTTGGACTGGAACAAAGGAAGTCTTTGCAATAATACCATTCATAACCTATATTTCCGTGTGCCCCTTCCACATGAACAGTAAAGAGATGCGTCTCACCAACAGTTTTATTAATATATGTATCACCTTCTATCCATGCTGTTAGTTCTATTTCACCTTCTAAAGTCCCTTCTCCTTCAAAGATTCCCTCTGGACTTCCTTCCAGTTCCCCTTCGGCAATCCCTTCCCCTTCGGATGGGATTCCCTCTCCTTCAGCGTTTCCTTCCGGTATCCCTTCGGAAACTCCCTCTCCTTCAGCGTTTCCTTCTGGTTCCCCCTCAGGAATTCCCTCTCCTTCAACAATTCCTTCTGGTGTCCCTTCAGGAACTCCCTCTCCTTCAGCGTTTCCTTCCGGTTCCCCTTCGGGAACTCCCTCTCCTTCTGACGGAATTCCCTCAACAACTCCTTCTCCTTCCCTATAACCTTCACTTATTAAAGTGAAATAGGCTATAAAATTTTTGTTTTCGGTTATATTAGTATCTCTTCTGTTAGTAGTTAATAGCCCATCAGACCAATGGTCAAAAACATACCCACTATCTGCTATTGCATTTACTTCTGTCCCATCATTACCTCTCATAATATTTTGTACTGTATTTCCCGAAATACTTCCACCGACATCTGCAATATAAGTTAGTGTAAATATAGGAGGCTTTTTTAACTTTGCTACGCTATAACTTATTTTTCCTCCTGCTGTATAAAAATCCCCTCCTACATACAAGTTTCCTTGTGAATCGAATGCTAAAGACCTGATTTCTTTATTGGAACCATTTACTCCCGATGTTATACTTCGCCAATTGCCTGAATACCACCATGCTAATCCATTTGCGGTCATACTACCACCTGCGTTGGAGAAATTACCTCCAATAAAAATAGATTGTGACGATTGAGGCAAAATTGAATATGCAATACCATTTACGCCACCACCTAAAGAACTCCATGAAGAGCCATCCCAAACGGCAATATTACTTACGCTCACACCTCCTGCTTGTGTAAAATTTCCACCTGCGTATAATTTCCCTGTTTCATCTATGGCAAGAGAGTATACAGGTCCATTCGTTCCACTTCCAAGTGCATACCAATTCGTTCCATCCCATCGGGCTATATTGGCGGCAGAGACTACACCTGCATATTGGAATTGTCCCCCTGCATATACATTTCCATTGGAATCTGATGCTAAAGACAAAACATAAGGAGAAGAACCTCCACTAACTCCTAAATAAGGCTCTCTCCATTGAGAACCATCCCAGTATGCTATACGGTTAATGGGTGTAGAACCTGAGTGTGAAAATTTTCCTCCTGTGAAAATCGTTCCACTGCTTGTAACAATTGCTGTATATACCACATCATCAAAACCACTTCCCATGGCTTGCCAACTTAAACCATTCCATTTTGCTACTCGTAATCGTTGATTGGACCCTGAATAAGTAAATGAACCCACGGCATAAACATCACCTCCCATGGATATACACATTTTTTCTACGGCACTATTAAAACCATTTCCCATAGCTTGCCAAATTGTTCCATTCCACTTTGCAACTCGATTTGCAGTTACACCGTTTATCGAGGTAAAAGTCCCTCCACAGTACACAATTCCACTACCATCTATAACAACAGATGTTATAATCCCGTTTGTCCAATTGGGACTTAATGCCTCCCAATCATCGTCAATGTAATTCGGAATATTTTCTGAATATAAAAAAATAGGAATTAACCCAATAAGGATTATTATTCCCAATCGTAGAAAAAACAACCCTCGCATCCTAATCCTTTCATATTTTTTGTTTAGTTTTTGATTATTTTACTATATTTACTATTCGACTTTTCATTTCTATAAAACTATTCTTCGGTTATCTTTCTAATTCTATTTTTCTCCTGAATTCTTTTTTCCCAGTAGGCTTTTAATTTGTCTCTTTCTTTCCAACGGTGATGGAACCAAAGCCATTGTTCGGGGTATTTGCGGATAATATTTTCAATAGCACTCTGGCAAATCTGAGTGTTTTTTAATATATCTTCTTGGAGGTTTCCTGAATTAACCATCGTAAGAGGAGGCAGTATTTCAAGAAGAAGGCTTCCGTCATTATTTCTAATCATATAGACAGGGTGAACGGGGGCTTTTGTTCGAGCGTATAAATAGGCAGGACCAATTGTAGCCCAACATGGTTTACTAAAGAATTCTACAGGGGCTCCATTATCTCTCGGAGATTGGTCTATCAGAAGTCCTACAAACCATCCTTCTTTTATTAGGTTAACAATTTCGTTTGCAGAACGGTCTTTCGGTATTGTTTTTATCTTCGCTTTTGTTCGAATATCATCAACAAATTTATTTAAGTTAGGTTCATCAAATTCGCGGACAATCTCCGCTACAGGATAACCATGGCTACACATTAAAGACGCCATCATTTCCCAATTTCCAAGATGGGCACTAATAAATAATGCTCCTTGTTTATTTTTAAGATATTCCTCTACATACTCCACACCTTTGTATGAGGCTATATTGTTATATTTATTTTCTGCTAAATCGGGAAGGTATGGAAATTCAAAAGCTACAAGGAACATGTTTTTTGTGGCATTCCATAATATTTTCTTCTTCTCAAATTTTGTGAGTGTATCTCCAAAAGCATATTCAATATGTTTCAATCCATCTTTTTTTATTCTCGGGTACAAATAAAAAGATAAGAAAGCAAAAAAAACCGCTATCTTACGGGATAGGGATAGAGGTATTTTTTTTATAAAATTTAGCAATGAAATGGCTATAAAGGAGATGGCTTTCTGTTTGATTTTTTTTGTTTTTTTGTCCATATTAAATTTCAAAGGTAAGTTTTGCGCCATTCTGGGGAATAAAGCATTTTGTCTTTAAATGAGTGTTTTCTTTCATCCATTCGAGTGCTGGTGGGTCTCCATGAACAAGAATAACATTTTTGGGACTTAATTTTTCTATCATTTTCAACAAATCGTTTCTATATGCATGCCCACTGAAGTGAAATCGTTTGATGTTTCTCAATTTAATTTTTACAGGTTGTGTGTCTAACTGGAACTGCAATTCATCTCCCGGTTTTGAGTGTAGCAGTTTATATCCCAATGTGTCCGGGTCTACATAACCGACAAAAAAGATACCATGGTGTTTGGTTTGAACCATTTCTTGAGCAATTAAAGCGGATGGGGTATTTTCTATCATCATTCCTGAAGTCGCAATAATAACTCCAGGAACAGATAATAACTGCTTCATTACTTCGGGTTGCCATATATTTCCTAATTTACGAAAATGATTTAAGGGTCTTAATTTGCTGTTTTCATCTAAATATTCGCGGAATTGTTCATAAATATCATAAATGGCTCTACCTAATCCTGAAATATAAATAGGGACTTTTAATAGCAATCCTTCTTCCTGCAATCGTGCAAGTATATTTGCCATCTCTTGGGTTCTACCTAAGGCAAATGTGGGAATTAAAACAGTTCCTTCTTGTTCTAATACTTGATTTATAGATTTAACCAGATGCAATGATTCTTCATCATAAGAGTTTACCTTGTTCTCATCAACAGCGCCTTGTGTGCTTTCTATAATCATTACATCTACTTCATCTAACCAGTCCATAGATTTATAAGGACCCAATAATTCTTGATTACTCGCACTAATATCCCCTGTATATAGTATTTTATAATTGTCTAACTCCAACAAAATACTTCCACTTCCTAAAACATGTCCAGCTGGATTAAATAACGCTTTAAACATGCTCTTACCACTAACATCAAACAGGTTGTTATAAAGGTGTGCCCTTGTAATATCCATAAGATTTTCAACATCTTCATGTTGATATAACGGATAATCAAAAATATTCCGTTCTTTGCGAAGAGTATTCATAACTACAACACTATTGTGCAACATTCGTTCCATAACTCGAAGTGTTGGCAGAGTAGCATGAACCTTAAAATGAGGGAAAAGTTTGGTCAAATAAGGTAATGCCCCACAATGGTCTACATGACCATGGGTAACCAAAACAGCATCAGGGAATGATTCCATTAAGTCGAATGATGGGAGAGAATCGAAACCTTCCTTTTTTGGATGCACTCCACAGTCTAATAAAATATGCTCGTGAGCGTATGAAATCTCATAACAGTTGGCTCCAATCTCTCCGCCACCACCTAAAACTTTAAAGTGGATACACCTATCACTATTCATGTTTTTATTTTACTTTCTATCTTTTATAAAAATATATACAAACAATTCATATAAGTTGTGTATTTTAGTATAATAAAATTGTTATTATTTTATCATTATTTAGTTAAAGGAATATATATGGGTTCAGAAAAAAACCGACTTATGGGAATTATAAAAAATAATGAGTTATGGCAGGAATGGGGACCCTATTTACCTGAACGCCAATGGGGAACCGTCCGAGAATGTTTTGCGTCACCTGAAAAAGCCTGGGAATATACGACATTTGAAACGGCTAAGAAATATAATTACCTTTGTG
>DAOSUS010000004.1 GCA_035378955.1 Candidatus Hydrogenedens sp.
AAGAGGTTCTTCGGGACCTACAACAACCAGATGAATTTTTTTTTGTTTAATATAGTCCTTAATGGCTTTGAAGTCTTTGATATTAATAGAGGCACAGGTGGCTTTTTCTAATTTTTTAATACCAGGGTTTCCAGGGATAGCATATACATGTTCGACTTCCGGACTTTGGTGAATCTTCCAGCATAAAGCATGTTCTCTACCGCCACTGCCTAATACCAATATACGCATAGGAATTTCTCCTGATTATAAATGTCTGTTTTTTATTTTAAAAATTAAGCCTCTCTTTCCCGTTTAGGTATTTCCTCCGAAGGAGGTGTGGCTTTGCGGTCGAGAAATTCCGCAATTGCACGGTCATAACGGGAAGTGCAGAAAAAAGCCTCTTGAGCGAGGCGATAACGCGTTACAAATGAGACACAACCATCGTGAGCTCGCATTTCATGCATAATGAGTGGATAGTAAATCCTATCTACGACGACGGTTACATAGCGGAAATTTTTTGCTGCGGAACGAATCATGGTAATACCGCCGATATCAATCTGGTCAAACAGTTCATCTACGGAACCTGCGGATTGCTCGATGATTCGGGGTATAGGTTTGGGATTTACCACGACAAGGTCTATTTCCGGGAAGTGATATTGTTGCATCTGTTCAAGGTGCAATTTGTTATCACGCAAAGCAAGCAATCCGGCGTGTATTTTGGGGTGTAATGTTTTGAGCCTTCCACCGAGGATTTCGGGAATACCGGTATACTCACCTATATAAATAGAGGGAATTCCATTTGCCTGTAATAATTCATTTGTTCCTACCGTTGCGATTATTTCCACATGATATTCATGTAAAAATTTTGCAAATTCAATTAGGTCGCTTTTGTCATAGCAACTGATAACGGCTCTTTTTATTTTTCGCATGGGTTTCTCCTGAGACACTTATTTTATTTTTATATATTGTAATCTCACTCATTGCCAAAGCCCAAAACTTTATGTAATAAAAATTCGTAAGATACATTTTAACACAATCACGGATTTTATATTCATTTTGCTGTTATAAAAGTGAAATTTTATCGTTATCAAAGGAAACAGTTATTTCTCCATTTAATAGTTTCATGATTTCCTGAATATCAATCCAGGCTTTCTTTTTATCGGCAGGATTTCTCAATAGATATGCAGGGTGATATGTTACCCGCAGGGGAATTCCGTGATAATTGTGCCACTTTCCCCTCAATTCATTTAGGGGGGCATCGGTTTTAAGCAATGTTTGGGCGGCAATTCTCCCTAAAGCACAAACGACTTTAGGGCGGATTAATTCTAATTGGCGAATGAGATAGGGTTCGCAATTCATTACTTCCATAGGATTGGGGTCGCGATTGTTGGGGGGACGACATTTCAAGACATTACAAATATAAACATCCTCACGACGCATTTTCATACCTTTGACGATAATATCGGTTAATAACTGTCCCGCTCTCCCCACAAAGGGCAATCCCTGTCGGTCTTCTTCGGCACCGGGTGCTTCACCTACGAAAACTAATTCTGCGTGAGGATTGCCAGTTCCAAATACGGTATTTGTCCTATCTTCATGAATAGGGCACTTTTTGCATACCGATACTTCTTTGTTGATTAAATCAAGTTGGTGCTGGATATCGAAAATAGGTGGGTTTTCTTCTGTCTTTTCATATACCATCTCCTGTGATACTGTATTATTTTCAATAGCCATCCAAGGAACTTCGTTTTTTACATCATCTTCATTAGCGTTCATTATCTGGAATAGATGTTTTGCATAAGACCGGGTATCAAAAGCATTCCATCGCTGCAAAAATTCAGGGGAAACCGTTATTGTATTTTTTTGTTTCGCCTCATGTTGCAAAAAACTTAATAACTCATCCAGTATTTCGTTTATCTCTTTTTGAATATCCATTAAAAAATCTCGCTCTGCTTTTTGTATATAATATATGTAAAGTTACTTTGGGTATAACTATTTTAATAAACCTGAATCTGAATTTTGAAATCAATGAATCCTGAAGAGGCCATCATACATCAACTTGTTAGAAAGCATTTAACGCTGGCTACAGCAGAATCGTGCACAGGTGGGCTTATCTCACACCGTTTAACAAATGTTTCTGGGTCATCTGCGGTATTCGTTGGAGGTATTGTAGCCTATAGTAATGAAGTTAAAAAATCCTTGTTAGGGGTTTTGGAATCTTCATTGGTAGCATATGGAGCCGTGAGTAATCCTGTTGCCCTTGAAATGGCTCAGGGTATTTGCAATAGATTAAATAGCGATATGGGTGTTGGCGTAACAGGTATTGCCGGACCTACGGGAGGAACAGCGGAAAAGCCTGTAGGGTTGGTATATATTTCCGTGGTTTCTCTACCCTATAACATACATATAGTTAAAGAATGTCGGTTTCATGGAAGTCGTTCTGAAATAAAACAGCAGACATCGGATACTGCTTTGAATTTATTACTTGAAGTTATAAATAGCATAAATGGAAGGGAAGATACTCATGAATAATGAATTTGTTCATTTACATACCCATTCCGAATACAGTTTGTTAGACGGGATGTCAAAGATTGAAGATTTAATTCAACTTTGCTATAAATATCGTATGCCTGCATTAGCATTGACAGAGCATGGCAATATGTTTAGCACGGTTCCGTTTTATAAGACCTTAAAGAAATTGAAGCCGGAGAGTGATTTTCAACTTAAACAAATTATTGGTGCAGAATTATATGTAGCCCCTAAAAGTAGGACGGATAAAAAAGCAAAAGAATTTGACCGCAGTTATTATCATCTTCTTTTACTTTGTGAAAATGAAATTGGATACAAGAATCTATGTCAATTAATTTCCGCAGGTTATACAGACGGATTTTATATCAAGCCTCGTGTTGATATGGAATTGTTGTCTCAACATCATGAAGGATTAATCGTAAGTAGTGCTTGCATTAGCAGTCGGATAGCGAAAGCCATTTATTATGATAACGACAATGTGGCAGTAGATACATTAAATCAACTCATAGATATATTTGGAAAAGACCATGTATTTTTGGAAATTATGTATCATTCTTTGCCGGATGAGGATAAGGTTAACAGGGGGATAATTGAATTATCCAAGAAGTATTCCATTCCCCTGATAGCAACGCAGGATTCACACTATACAAGCCCGGAAGATTCGGAAGCCCATGAAGTATTGTTGTGTATTCAATCGCAAACTACGCTGATGGATGAAAAACGATGGCGGTTTGGCAGTAATGAATTTTATTTTCGTAGCCCGCAAGAGATGTATGAGATATTTAAGGATTATCCCGAGGCTTGTCAAAATACACTTCGAGTCGCAGAAATGTGTCAGGGCCATATTATTAAAAAGCGTAATTTAATTCCTAAATATATACCCGAGGATAATTCGGATGCCTATACCTTTTTAAGAAGATTAGTTGATGAAGGTTTTAAAAAGAGATTTGGTAATAAAATTCCGTCGGGTTATAAAGAGCGAGCTGAATATGAATTATCTACCATTGCAGAACTAAAATTTGTAGATTATTTTCTTGTAGTATGGGATATTGTTCACTTTGCCAAAACACATGGAATTCCTGTGGGACCGGGTAGAGGTTCTGCGGCAGGAAGTCTTGTGGCTTACCTTCTGGAAATTACGGATATAGACCCCATTCGCTATCAACTTTTGTTTGAACGATTTTTAAATCCGCAACGCGTGAGTATGCCTGATATTGATATTGACTTTGCAGATGACCGACGGATGGAGGTTGTCCAGTATGCTATTCAGAAGTATGGGAAAGATAATGTGTCTCTTATTGCGACTTTTCAACGCTCACTGGCAAGGAATGTCGTCCGTGATGTAGGCCGTGTGTTAGGTATCAGTTATGGGGAAGTTGACCAAATAGCGAAAATGATACCTACGGGGAAACATACCCTAAATGAAGCGTTGGAAATGGAACCTGAACTTAAAAAGCGAATAGAAGCGGAGCCCAATTTACAACGATTGTGGAAATTTGCTCTTAAATTGGAAGGGACTGTCCGTAATTCAGGCACACATGCGGCAGGAGTTGTAATTTGCGATAAACCCATCGTTAACTTTATTGCTACTTATAAAGAAAAAAATTCTGAGTTTATATCCACACAAGCAGAAAAAGAATGCGTGGAGGAATTAGGTCTATTGAAAATGGACTTCTTAGGGTTAAAAACATTGAGTGTTATTCATAACACATTAAAGTTGATAAAAAAGCATAAAGGTATTGATTTGGATATAAATAAAGTTTCTTTAGAAGATAAGAAAACATTTCAGATGCTTCAAGAAGGATTTACCCTGGGCGTGTTCCAATTAGAAAGCGAAGGGATGCGAAATCTCTCGATTCGATTAAAGGTACAATCCTTAGAGGAGATTGTGGCTTTGGTGGCTCTATTTCGTCCCGGACCTATGAAATATATTGACACATTTATTGAGAACAAATTTAAGCCGGAAAGGATACAATATTGGCATCCGATGTTGGCACCGGTGGTAAAAGAAACCTACGGAATACCTATCTATCAGGAGCAGGTTATGCAAATAGCCCAGCGGTGTGCAGGATTTTCATTACCTGAATCGGATATGTTGCGTCAGGGTATGGCAAAAAAGAAAATGGATATTGTAGAAGCAAAAAGATTGCCGTTTATTGAAGGTTGTATAAAGAACGGAATTGACAAACAAACCGCAGAACAAATTTTTACAAATATTGAGGATTTCGCAAACTATGGCTTTAATAAATCTCATAGTGTTGCTTATGCACTGTTAGCCTATCAAACCGCCTACTTGAAGGCAAATTATCCGGAAGAGTATATGTGTGCCTTGTTAACCAAAGAAGTGGATAATCTCGAAAAAATCTCTCTGTATATTAACGAATGTAATCGGATGGGCATTTCTGTATTGCCGCCGGATGTAAATAAGAGTGATGTAGTCTTTTCAATAGAGGGCAAAACCATCCGCTTTGGATTGGGTGTTATAAAAAATGTAGGTATGGGTGTTTGTGAATTAATTGTAAACGAGCGAGAAGCGAATGGCTGTTACAAAGATATTTTTGATTTCTGTTGCCGACTTAACCCGCGGCAAATTAACAAACGAGTGTTGGAAAACTTGATTAAAGCGGGTGCTATGGATTCATTTGGGGTAACCCGACAAAGTCTTTTTGAATCTATAAACATAGCTATGGCAGAGGGGCAACGCGCCAGTAAAGAACGCTCCTCTGGACAAATAAGTCTTTTTGGGGATGTCCCCATTACCTCTCTCAATACCAATATTCATAATGAAATTGTTCCGAAGGAAGAATGGCCATTGTTACAGAAACTTTCTTATGAAAAAGAGGTAATAGGAATATATATATCGGGACATCCATTAGAGCAATATAAAGATATATTTAAATTATGGACTACACCGAAAGATACCGTTGAAAAGAAGGGGGAAGGAGAGGATGTTATTTTAGGAGGAATTATTATTGATGTGAAATATCATAATGCAGCCAAAGGGAAAATGGCTTTTATTAAATTGGATGATACTGAACGGCAATATGAAATAACCTGTTTCTCAGATACCTACGAAAAGTCAAAAGATTTGATATATATAGAGAATATAGTCCTTATTCAGGCGCGGGTCAATTTCAGGAATTCTCAACGCGGTTACATTGCTCGTATTATTATTCCGCCCGATGAATGTATAACCCTGGCAAGTGCTTTCCATATACGGGTGGATTCGACAATCACTGAAAGTGATTATGAAAAATTGATGGATATATTTTCTTATAATATCGGGGATTGTGAGGTCTTTTTTCATTATCAGGATATCCTAAAACAAAGGGAAATTATTATTCAGGCGTATCCGGATATAAAAGTTTCTGCAACGCCACGGCTCGTAGCAGAAATAGAAGAAATTGTAGGGAAAAACAATACATGGTTTAGTGCAGGTAATTTATTACCTATTTCTCATAATGGAAAAAGAATAAGATAATCGTGGTGTAAAAGATTTTTCGGCTTCACGGCAATAAATTCGTGATTACGGCACGAGATGAGAAAAGAGGGTTAATTACTTTCTTATTTTAAGGTATTAAACTTCAATTGTTTCGCGGAATTTAAGAATGGATAGGTTCTTGACACCTTTTTCTGCAAGTGCTAAATAAAGGGCTTGCATAGCTTTTGTTTCGCCGTGCACCAGAAAAACTTTCGTGTCTGTATTGGCATATCTTGAACCAAAGTCAATTAGTTCCGTCCTGCCGGCGTGGGCACTAAATTCGTTCATAATTCGAACACGAGCCTTTAATTCCAACATAATACCTAAAATTTTAACCTGTTTTTGTTTTTCAACAATTTTGCGTCCCAAAGTGTATTCAGCCTGAAAACCAATAATAAGAATGGTGTTGCGTGGGTCTGAGATATTATTTCGGAGATGATGCAAGATACGGCCATATTCACACATACCGGATGCAGAAATGATAATGGCGGGACCTTTCAAACTGTTTAATTCCATAGATTCACTCTGAGAGCGAATGTAGCGGATTCGTTTTAAGTCAAATGGGTTGCCCGCTTCGCGTAATTGTTCTTTAAAATCTTCGTCAAAGGATTCCATGTGTAGGCGAAATACTTCTGTAATATCCACGGTAAGAGGACTATCCACAAAAACAGGGATATCTGGGATTCGGTTTTGTGTTTCCAATCGGTGAAGAGAATAGATAAACTCTTGTGTCCGTTCTAAAGCGAAACTGGGAACAATAACTTTGCCTTCCTGAGCAACGGCTTCTTTTATTATCTCTTCTAATTTAGCGTCCATTTGTTCTACATTACCATGGTCACGGTCACCATAGGTAGACTCCATTATAAGGGTATCACAAGGAGGAGGTTCCCATGGGTCTTGTAGGATGGGCATGTTTTTTCGACCAATATCACCGGAAAAGATAAATCGTTTCCATTTCCCAGATTCTCGATATTCTAATTCGACCATAGCAGAACCTAATACATGACCGGCATCGTGAAATGTCAGGAATACATCATTTCCGACTTGCATTCGCATTTCGTAAGGGACTGATATAAAATGTTTCATAATTTCGTGGACATCATCCGAAGTATAAAGCGGTGGGATAAAGGTCAAATGTTTTTTAGATAGCCATTGGGCATCTTTCTGCTGAATATGGGCGCTATCCATTAACATAATGGAACATAAGTCCCTTGTTGCTGGTGTTGCGTAGATAGGTCCTCTGTATCCTTTTTTACCAAATAATGGTAACAGTCCACTATGGTCTATATGTGCATGGCTAAGTATAATGCAATTAATTTTTTGGATATCCAAAGAATTCTGACGGTTTTTCTGGTCAGCCTCTGCACGTCTTCCCTGAAAGAGGCCACAATCCAGTAAAATTTTATTGCCGTTTATCTCTAAAAGATGTTTACTGCCTGTAACTTCTTGTGCGGCTCCGTAGGATGTTATTTTCATAATGCGGACTCCCTATTTCTTATAACGGGTGGATGTGTTTTGAACCATTCTACACAACGCTCAACAAGTCGTTTGGGGTCTCGGTCAAAAACGATGTTTGAACCTGTTTTTTTCTCGATTACAGGGAGAATATCATCTATATGGTCGGCAATACCTTCTGTGCCCATCAGCACACCGATGGGTCTTCCTTCATCATAGGCAATGGCAAATTCGCCCAATGTTCCCGAACGACCTCCCACTATAATAATAATATCGCAACTGCGAACCCCTATTACTTCACGACCCATGAGACCTGAACCTGTATATATCATAATATCTATGTGGTCTAAAGGACTGCCGTAAACATGAACATGTTCATACTCACTTAATGCGGGGGAAACTCCTACTGTTAAACCGCCTTTGGATTTACAACCTTTAACGGCTTCGTGAGGCAAACCGGGACATCCCCCTGTTAATATTACACAACCTAACTCCGCAATTGTTTCTCCTAAAATTCTGCATTTTTGTGCTGCTTCTGGAGAAATTTCTCCTCCCGCAGAACCCATGACACCTATTTTGATTTTAGGTTTATCCATTTGTTTTTACTCCTTTCTGCTGTTTTACTTCTTTTAATAATTCATTGGCATGTTTTAAACTAATTTCAGAAATAGAACCATCAAGCATACGGGCGATTTCTTTAATTCTCTCTTCTCCTTTTAAGGGTCTAACGCGGGTTACAGTTCGGTTGTCCACATTCTCCTTCAATATCTGGAAATGAGATGCTCCGAAAACGGCAATCTGGGGAATATGCGTTATGACTATAACTTGATGATGACGGGCTAATTCTGCCAATTTTTCGGCTACTTTTCGTGCAACCATACCTCCCACACCGGCATCAATCTCATCAAATATCAAAGTAGGAATCTGGTCGGCACGAGCCAGTTCCGTTTTCAAAGCAAGCATGATACGGGACATTTCACCACCGGAGGCAATTTGTCTTAAAGGTTTTTTAATTTCACCTATATTGGGAGTTAGTAGGAATTCAACTTTATCTATACCACTGGAATACAAGGGACATCTTTCTATTGTGACATGGAAAGTTGCATCTTTCATGGCTAAGTCTTTAATTGACTGGGTAACCTGCGAAGAAAGGATTTCTCCTGCTTTCTGTCTTCGTTCTGATAATTGTTCGGCGGATTGTATAATTTCTTTGTATAGTTTATTTTTCTGTTTTTTTAATTCTTCCAATTGTTGCTCACTGTTCATTACTTTATCCAGAACGGAACGGGCTTTTTGTGCGTATTCTATAACTTCTTCAATGGTATTTCCATATTTATGTTTCAATCGGTTTATCTGATTAAGTCTCTGGTTTAATCGTTCAATTTCTTCTTCGCTAATTTCTACCAGATTACAGCATCGCTCGCATTCTCGGGATAACTCTTGTAGTTCACATTGAATCTCTTCGAGCCGATTAAAAAACGGCTCAAAGGTGGCATCGTGTTTTTGCAGTTCACCAACCATAGATTGGATACGGTGCAGGAAAACGATTACACTAAATTCAGAGCCGGAAAGTAATTCGGAAATTTCTTTTGCATTTTTCCGTATGTTTTCAAGATTCATAGCATAGGACAGTTGATTTCGTAAGGTTTCATCTTCTCCGATAGAAGGGGATACTTGTTCAATTTCGTTTAATTCATGTTTTAATAAATCTAATTCGCGGTTTTGCCGCTGTGCCATTTCCTCAAGGTTTGCTATTTCTTCATCTATCTTTTTTATAGCAAGGAACTTTTCACGAACATTTTCAGAAAGGGCGTTGGCATTTGCAAAGGTATCCAATAATTCTAACTGGCATGAGGGTTTTAATACGGACTGATGTTCATGTTGTCCATGAAAATCTACAAGTTGATTTCCTATATTTAAAAGGACGCTAACAGGAACAGGTCTGCCTGAAACCCACGCTTTACTTCTCCCATCGGAAGATATAAGACGGGAAAGAATAATTCTGTTATCATCCAATTCGATTTCATATTCTTTCAGTATTTGTAGTATGGATTGGGATACAACTGGAATATGAAAAACCGCATCTACCCGAGTTTTTTCTGCACCTGTTCGTATAAATTCAGTAGATGCCCTCTCCCCCAATGCTATCTGTAAGGATTCAACAATAATAGATTTGCCTGCACCGGTTTCACCCGATAAAATATTCAGTCCTGATGAAAAATTGATTTCGAGTTCATCAATCAGTGCAAAATCTTTGATATACAAGGTTTCTAACATAAATCTTTCATATCCTATGTTTCTATCCTTTTCGTCAAAGTTAGGTATGCCAGATACTCCTGATTTCCTGCGGGTCCTTTTATGGGAGAAGGAACTACACCCTGAATTTCAAAGCCAAGTTTTTCTGCTTCGTTTAATACTTCATCAATTGTTTTTTTAATAATCATATTGTCCTTAACAACACCGCCTTTTTCTACATGTTCGCGTCCTGCTTCAAATTGAGGTTTGATTAATATTACCCCCCGCGACTGATTATCTACAAGTTCTACTATTTTAGGCAAAATTAATTTTAATGAAATGAAGGAACAATCTACTGTAAAAAAATCAGGTTTCTCAGGTAATTGATTAGGGTCTAAATATCGAATATTACATCGTTCCATAACAACTACTCGAGAATTATTTCTTATAGCCCATGCTAATTGACCATATCCCACATCAACTGCATAGACTTTTTTTGCGCCATATTGTAATAAACAATCTGTAAAGCCGCCCGTAGAAGAACCTATATCTATGGCGATTACAGAATGAACATCTATCCCGAAATGATTTAATGCATGCTCTAATTTTATTCCCCCTCGACTAACAAAACGGTTATCCTGTATTATCTTTAATTCAATATTTTCAGGAAGTTTGGTTCCGGGTTTGTCAAGACATATACCATTTTTATCAAATACTTTACCCGAGCGAATAAGGGATTGAGCCTGTGTTCGTGTTAGGTTCAGCCGTTTTTGCAAAAGAATATCCAATCGTTCACGCATTTTTTAAAATTTTTTAAAATATACAATTAACTATTTGATTTTATTAAGAATTTTTAAGGTATTATTATCTTATAAAAAATATATGGATAAAGGAAAATGTTATGTTTCGAAATGTTATGTTTTTGCTTATATGTGTAATTATATCCTCGAGTATTTTCGCAGATGGTGTTTTAACTATTTCTGATGTTGAAACAGCCACTCCTGGAGTGTTTCGATTACCTTTGAATTGGGAAGGGAATCAATCTAATATAAGCACCTTGATAATCCGATGGAATTCCACTGTATCTAATATTTTTCCTCTGGAAGTAGAACCTTCATCAAATCTCGGTGCAGAGAAAAAGTTAATGTATTCCGTAACAGGCTCCCAAATAAATATCATCATTTACGGAGGCACACAGAGTATTCCTGATGGTTTATTGGGCAACCTGGTTGCACAAAGCACAACTCGATTAGCCGATAATTCAGAAATCCAGATAACAGGAGTAACTGCAGAAGGAGCAGACAATAAAGCATTACCCAAAAATGTATTGGTCAATGGAGGGAAAATAATTGTAAAAAATAACAACGATTTCCACAGTGCAGATACGAACAAAGATTGGAGCATTAGCCTTTCTGAGGTGCTTCGTGTAGTTCAATTGTTCAATGCTCGTGAATATCATTGTGAGGCAGGAACAGAAGATGGGTACGCTCCTTTTGAAGGGAATAAAAATTGCACACCTCATAAATCGGATTATGACCCACAGGACTGGAAAATTAGGTTAAATGAATTACTCCGTATTATTCAATTTTTTAACTTTCCCGGTGGCAGTTATCATCCCGATACCAATGGAGAAGATAAATACAGTCCTGGTCCTTTCTCAAAAAAATAACAATATTTATTGCTTTTTGCTGTCGGTTATGGGGGTGTTGGGTCGGGTGAAGCACTATGCTAACAGTATTATTTATTGCTTTTTGCTGACGGTTATGGGGGTGTTTACATTTGTAAGCCATTGTTTATAAATGACTTCGATACAATACTTCGCTAAATAATAATAACCTTCACTACTTAAATGAACATTATCCATCATGGCTTTTGTGTCATTACAATAATCGGGATTTCCCCCGGGAAAAGGTTTATAGTCGGGATATTGTCCCGGTAGAGGAACGGTATGAGGAGGAATATCATTCGCTACTCCAAAATGGTATTGCATTAATCCATAGGTTTGAATATAAAAGCATCTGTCAATGTTTTTACACATTTCCATTCGTCTGCGGGATAATTCTACCCCCGCCATATTGAGTTCTTGACAGCGGGCTTTTCCTCTACTTTTATTGATAAAATCATATTCAATAAGTGCTACATGGAGGTTGGGTTTCATATCCAAAAGGGCTCGAATAATCGTTTCGGTATCACGGACAACCTGTTGGAATAATGCTTCTTTGGCTTCGGGGGGCATATCAATCCGCCAATTATTCAGGAAATCGTTACCTCCAACACTTAAATGAATAATATCAATTGTGGGGTAATTATCCAATTCTTTTCGGACTTGTTCTAACCATTTTGGATTAACCCATTGTGAAGCCTCGCTACCCGGAACTGTTGTAAAAATACCAATTTCCTCATATTCACCTAATCCCATATCTTCCAGAGCATCTCGCAAAGAACGGTTTAAATACATAAACCATGCCCAACTATCACCTACCATTAAAATCCTTGGGGTCTTTGCGGATGCGGATAAGGGAAGAACAAAACTACATAAAAGAAAAATGACAAGAATAGAAACGAAATGTTTTTTTCTTAACATAAGAATCTACCTCTAAGTTTAACTTAAAATTAGTTTTTAACCTGCTTATCAGACTTTTACTTGTTTTAATTGGTTTTATTTTTTTGAATTATTAAAGAGAATTATATCAATGAGTTACACAATTACCAAATGTAATATGATTAACTGTTTGATGACTAACAAAACGATTTAGGCGGGGGATAATTAGAGGAAAACTTCTTTCTTTTCGGTAAGGTCTTTACCTACAATGCTAATTCCGGGACGAGTAAAGGCTCTTAACAGGTTTTTCATAGCAATACCTAAAAGTTCTTCTCCAGAGGGAACACATTTATCTTTACAACTGACAATCCCGAATTTTGACTGTAAGGAAACGGTTTTCTCTTCTTCTAAAAAGTTTTTTTCAACTTCTTTTGCTATTTTCTGTGCGTATTTTATTGCTCTTTCAAGATTTTGATTAGGAAGTACAATGACAAATTTTGATGATTCGAATCTTGTCAAAATATCACAGCTGCGGGAATTTTGTTTTAATGCTAACGCAACATCCTGTAAAAAAGATTCGCTTTCTATCAGTTCCGTTCGTTCTGTGGTTTCTTCTTCATTAATATCATAATCGGCAAAATCTAAAACGATACAACTTAGAGGGGACTTGTGTCGGTCTGTTCGGACAATTTCTTCTTCTAACCGTTCCATTAAATAGCGGTAATTTCTCAATCCTGTTAGTGGGTCTGTATAAATAGGGTCATCCCAGAATTCAACCGGGCTATCAATATAGGCGGATGTATGCAGGGTTCGTAATGCCATTTCAACAGCAACAAGAACCATGGGCAGATTGTAAGGTTTTGCAATATAATCAACGGCGCCTAATTCGTGACCTAAGGCGACATCTTGTGATGATCCTCGGGCTGACACAAAAATGATAGGAATATCTCGGGTATTGGGGTCTGCTTTTAATCTTCTGCATACCTCAATACCGTCAATGTCGGGAAGTCCTATATCCAATAATAATAAATCTACGCTCCCGCTTTTACATAAATCGAGAGCCTCTACACCACAGAAGGCAGGGATTGCTTCATAATTGTGTAATTTCAAACTTTCACATAATATAAGGACTTCATCCCTGTTATCGTCTGCGACACATACTCTAATATTCTTCATTTACACCTCGTTTAAGCCAAATTTCTTGCCTCCATCATTCCTTCACCTATAAGTTTACCAGAAAAATTCAAATTTTGCCAATTTTTTTTAATTTTATTTTTGTATTCTCTATAAATTGTTGATTCCACATGTAAATCAGTGGTATATTGGGAATTTCTAAAGTGCGAGATAATTCCTTATGCGTGAAGGTCCTTTTGGAAAACCTGTAAAAAAAGATTTCCCTCTTATTAATATAACATCACTAATTGATGTGATGTTTTTGTTACTTATTTTTCTGATTATCACAACAACATTCAATCCTCATTTGGGGCTTTCTTTACAACTGCCAGAAAGTAAAACAAATAATGAAATAAAAGATACGAACATTTATAGGGTTATTATTGACTCCAAAGGGAATATTTTCCTGTCTGAGAAAGAAGGAGGGAACTCCATACCTGTAACTATAGAAGAGTTAGAAAAGAAACTTAAAGAAATAAAAACAAAAAATCCTTCTGCTACATTAATTTTAGAATCTGATGCAGAGGTCCCTTTTCGTATCACAGTTAAGGTATTTGACCTTGCTTTACAATTAGGTTATTCGGGTCTTACCATTGCAACCGTTCCTGAAAAGGATAGAATATCCGAAGTGGGGAACAATAAATTCGTTGAACAATGATTTTACATAGGTTCTAAACGGGATATTGTTGATTTTTTCTCTTCTTTTTCTTGGTCTTTGTTATCCAATTTTTCTTTTTCGGTAGGACTACTATCTATAGCATCTTGTTTAATTTTCTCTAAAGTTAATTTTTCTTTTTTAATTTCTTTTTCTTCTTCTAAATCCTCATTGCTCATTGGAACATCTTCCATAGGTATTAATAAAGATGACCTCTCTTTTGAGGTGTCTAATTTTATCCGTTTTTTTCTTTCTATAATTGACCGTGAATGTATGGATTCGGGATATTGATTTACAAAATAGTCCATCATCTCTGTTGCGGAAGGAATATCTCCTATGTCATGAGCAATATCACAATAGCGGGCTATAATTAGATAGGTATCCTCTTCTTTTTTAAGGTATTGCAATGATTTTTTCAGCCAATGTAATGCTTCCTCTGGTTGTTTCATCTTTATATAAACATTAGCAATCCGCAAATGAACCGATGGATGGTGGGGATAAATTCGAGCCAGAACGAAATATTCATTTAACGCACCTTTCCAATCGTTTTGTCGTTCTAATATTTCCGCAGGCCCAAAGCGAGGGACATCAGGTGCTGATTCTTCCCCGGGGTGGATAATACTCAGGAATATAAGCGTAACCAGAGATATGAAACTTTGTGAGTAAAGAGCTGATGCGGAAATGAACAGTCCTAATGCGGAGAGAATATAAAGAAGTGGATAATTACGAAGCCAGTCACTAAATTGAAGTAGTTCAATTCCAAGCACAGCAAACATAATAATAAGGGACAGCAGGTCTAACCAGAAGGGATAATCATAGTTTTTTATCCATTTTTGATACAACAGGAAAACGCCCCAGAAAAACAGAAACCCTAATAAAAGGATACTAATAATATCTGAGGGTTCCCATTGTAGATTGAAAACAAATTCCCGTTCTGTCATTTAGTTTTATCTTTGTTTTGCTTAAATCGTTTTATGAGTATCATATTTTAAACCAAGTCATCATATTCGATATTATATTCTAAAATTTACTCAATAGTTATAATCGGGCATTAAAATTTTTTACCAATCAGAATAGTAAAGGGATAAGATATGAAGTTTGCAGTAATTGGTGGTGGTAGTTCATATACTCCGGAATTAATTGATGGGATATTTGCGAGAGAAGGTAAATTTTTATTTGATGAAATCTGGTTAATGGACCAAAATGAGCAGAGATTGGAAATAAACCATGCCTTCTCAGAAAGATTGGCACAGCGTTATGGCTCATCCTGTAAGATATATAAAACGAAAAATATTGAAGAAGCGGTAAAAAATGCACGCTATGTATTAACGCAAATACGGGTTGGTCAAATGCAGGCTCGTATAAACGATGAAAAATTAGGGCTTAAATACGGAATTATAGGACAGGAAACGACGGGGATTGGTGGTTTTGCCTGTGCTTTGAGAACGATTCCTGTTATTCTGGATATTGCCCATAAAATGGAGCAGTTATGTCCAAATGCGTTTCTTATTAATTTTACAAATCCTGCAGGAATTAATACAGAAGCCGTAATTAAATACAGTAAAATACGGACAATTGGTCTATGTAATGTCCCTATAGGAATGATAATGGAAATCGTAAAACACATAGGAGGTAGCCCTGAAGAAATTGAGTTAGATTATGTTGGATTAAATCATTTATCTTGGGTTCGTAAATTTAAGAAACAAGGTGTTGACATTACCCAAGAAGTATTACAAAAATTCTGGGAACATGCAGAAGAAGAATGGGAAGATGAAACGACCCGTAATAACATGCTGGAAGCAATGAAAAGTTTGAATATGTTTTGTAATTATTATCTTCAATATTATTATTCCACAGAATCCGTGTTGAATTATTTAAAGAAAAAAGAGAAAACAAGAGGGGAAGAAGTGTTAGAAATTGAGCAAAAATTGTTTGAAAAATATTCCAATACTGAGTTGAAAGAGAAACCGGAAGAATTGAGTAAGAGGGGTGGGGCTCACTATTCAACCGCAGCACTTATGGTAATTGATGCCATAGAAAACGATAAAAAATCCCGACAAATTGTGTGTTGTAGAAACAACGGCGCCATTCCTACTTTTGATGATGATGTATCCGTCGAAATTTCGGCTATTATAGATAAAGATGGTGCTCATTCTATTCCTCAATCACCGCCGGAACATTCTATTCGTGGTTTGATGCAACTTATAAAGGCTTATGAAACATTAACTGTTCATTCTGCGGTGAAGGGAGACCGTGAACTTGCTTTTCAGGCATTATTAAGTCATCCATTGATGCCCGATGCAAAAAAATGTAGAGAATTATTGAACGAACTTCTGAAAATAAATAAACCTTATTTAAAAAATTTTTTTAACGAATAAAAAAATCAAAAACAAAAGGAATATTTATGACTGTGCTATCAGAAACAAATTTAAATGGGAAAGAACCAACCCGTAGGGGGAAAGTAAGGGATATTTATGACTTAGGAGATACATTATTCCTCGTAGCCACAGACCGTATCTCTGCTTTCGACTGGGTAAATCCTACACCCATACCTGATAAAGGAATCATCTTGACACAATTATCTTTGTTCTGGTTTGAAATGATGAAAGATATAGTGCCCAATCATTTGATTTCGGCACGGCTGGAAGATTTTCCTGAAGAGTTTCGAAATCATCCAGAGATGTTTAAAAACCGCTCTATGTATGTGAGAAAGTGTCAAATGTTGCCGGTTGAGTTTATTGTTCGTGGATATTTAGCAGGGAGTGGGCTTAAAGAATATAAAACCCAAGGAACTGTTTGCGGTATCTTATTACCATCAGGACTTGTGGAAGGTAGCAAATTACCCGAACCTATTTATACTCCCAGCACAAAAGCAGAAGAAGGACATGATATTAATATATCCTCGGAAGAGGCAGGGAAAATTATTGGAAAGGAACTTAATCAAAAGGCAAGTAGAGTCGCTATTGAAATTTATAAACGAGCTAATGAATATGCTATTACCCAAGGGATTATTTTATGTGATACAAAATTTGAGTTCGGTTTGCTGGATGGTGAATTGGTGCTGGCAGATGAGATATTGACCCCGGATTCTTCACGATTCTGGCCTGCAGACCAGTATGAACCCGGAAAAAGTCAGCCCAGTTTTGATAAACAGTTTATTCGAGACTATTTAGAATCGGTAAATTGGGACAAAAATTCGCCGCCCCCACCATTGCCACCCGATATCGTAGAAAAAACCCGAGAAAAATATCTTGAAGCGTTTACACGGTTAACAGGAAAAAATCTTCCATAAATTTGTGGAAGTTATGATACAAAAAAATAAACATTTTTTTAGGGAAGTGATACAAGGTTATGTTTGATTTTACATCTGATAAACTTCACGAAGAGTGCGGTATCTTTGGCATCTATAACCATAAATCGGCTCCGAACTGGATATATTTAGGGCTCTATGCATTACAACATCGTGGACAGGAAGGGGCAGGGATTGTGTGTTCTGATGGAGCAACATTAACAGCCCATCGGGGTGTAGGACTGGTTAATGATGTATTCCCTGCTCATAAACTCGCACGCGTTCAGGGACATATAGGTATTGGACATGTCCGCTATTCTACCTTTGGTTCAAGTAATTTACGAAATGTTCAGCCTTTTTTAGTAAATTATGTGAACGGTTCCCTTGCGGTTTGTCATAATGGGAATCTGGTCAATGGCGCTTATTTACGGCACGAGTTAGAACAAAAAGGAGCTATTTTCCAATCTTCTTCAGACACAGAGGTAATTATCCATTTAATCGCCCGTTCTAATAAAAAGACCTTTGTTGAATCGGTGATTGATGCTCTGAAGCAGGTAAAAGGAGCGTTTTGTGTCCTTGTTATGAATCATAACGAATTAATTGCCGCTCGCGACCCTTATGGCTTTCGTCCTTTATGGATAGGGAAAAAAGGTAGGTCTTATATTTTTGCAAGTGAAACCTGTGCTCTGGACTTAGTAGGAGCTAAATGGCTTCGTGAAGTAGAACCCGGGGAAGTAGTCCATGTATCCAATAACCAAATAACAAGTTCATTTCCGTTTCGCAAAGTTATTCCCAAACAATGTATCTTCGAGTATATATATGTTGCCCGCCCGGATAGTATAATATTTGGTAAAAGTGTGGATTTGGTTCGAAAAGAGTTAGGTAGAGCCCTTGCAAGGATAGCTCCCGTAGATGCGGATTTTGTAATGGCTGTTCCAGATTCATCCAATCCCGCTGCATTAGGATATGCTCATGAATCGGGATTACCTTTTGATATGGGATTTATTCGCAATCATTATGTGGGTAGGACATTCATAGAACCTGACCAAAAGATGCGTGATTTCGGCGTTAAGATAAAACTAAATCCGTCCAGAGATACGGTAAAAGGGAAAAGAATTGTATTAGTAGATGACAGTATTGTTCGTGGGACTACTTCCCGTAAGATTATAAAAATGCTTCGACGGTGCAAGGCAAAAGAAATTCATTATCGTGTTGCCTCTCCTCCCATTATTAATTCCTGTTACTATGGGATTGATACTCCCAATCGGGAACGATTAATTGCTTATAAAATGTCAAAACAAGATAATCAGGTAGACATAGAAAAAATTCGGAAATATTTAGGCGTGGATTCACTTGCTTATTTAACAATTCCTGCAATCCTCGAAGCGACTTTCAATGATAAGCGACATTTTTGCACCGCCTGTTTCGACAATAACTATCCAACACCAACACCTCTTGATTATAACATTCCACCTCGCAATCACAATGCCATCAAAGATTCCAGTCTTGATGATATTCGACACGGTAGGTAGGGATTATTCTAATTTACTATTCAGTAAGGTATCAAAGACCCTTATATTTCAAATTTTTTAGTTGAAATAAGTGCAGTGTTTGATTATTCATTTTCTACTTCGGGATTATTGTTGTTTTTTGGGACTCTACCACGACGCTGTTGTTCTGGAGGCATTAATCCACCCTTTTCTTCCAAAAATCTATTTTGTTTCCAATCGTAGGCTTTACGAAGGAATTTGCGTATTTCATTTTCAAAATCGGAAAAAAGTAAGTATAACTGGACTTTGGACTCTAAAGGTAGGTCTATAGAGATATTATCAATCCATTTCTGCTTTAATTCTGCTAATTCCATATCCATTTTTAGGAGACGAGAAAATTTTTCTTCTAATTCTTTAGGGTTTGCTTTCGTTTTATCATGGATTTGTTTGCGCAGTTCGTTTGCCAAATTGTTGCGTTGTTGAGTTTTTTCAAATAAGACTTCCTTCTGTTCGTTAAATCTTCGAACCAATATAACTGTCTGTTCATCGTTTAGCTTTAGTTGTTTTGCCACTTTTGCCAGAAGCACTTGTTCCAGTATTTCACGGGCGGGTAAATCTCCTTCAGGAGGAGGTCCCATTGGCTCGGGATAGATACCGGGTGCGGGTAGTGGTGGACGATTTTCACCATTAGGTAGTGGGGGTCCACCTTGCCGAAAACCATCCGGGCGGGGAGGATTTTGCATATCAGAACGCATTGCATCTGGAGGTTGGGCTGTTGCAATAACACAAAAATAAGATAAAAGGACTATTAGAAAAAGGATTGTTGTAATACATTTTTTCATAAAATCATTCTCCAATATTTATATTTGTTCATATTATAGGGATACATCTGAAATATTATACTCTTCTGTCTCTTCAGCAAGGGACAAAAGTAACTCTGATATAGTAATGTCATGTAATTCCTCTTCAAAAGGTTCTAAATTAATGTATTGTTCGCTAATGCTATTTAATATGTTGTCTTCCATCGAGATTTGTTCTGTTATAGAAGGATTATCTACGGTTCCGTTGTTATTACTGGCAATGGGACCTATATCAGAAACAGGTTGAGAATTACCCTTATCCAAAGTCTTCTCACTATCATAATTGTTGTAAATAACCGTAATTCCAAAAATAATGAGAAGGATAACAGCAATGGAAGAGGCAAGGAATTTGTAGTTCCATTGGATAGAGGGGAAATAACTTCTTCTAAAATCTTTTTGAATAGAATTTATTTTATAGTTTATTCGAGATGTCAATTCATCGGGGACAGATTGAACAGGTAGATTTTGAACACAGATGGAAATGCTCTGCCATTCTTCTAACTTTTTCTTACATTCGGGACAGTGTTGTAGATGTTCCTGTTGTTTCTGGTTAAGAACACAGAAACCGTCCAGAAGCTCTGAAATTTGTTCATCTGTTAAATGTGTCATTTTACTGTTATTCCTTTCTCAATTACTATCTTTCTGAGTTGTGCTCTTGCTCTTGCCAAACGACTGCGAACCGTTCCTACACGGCAACCCAAAATTTTGGCAATACTTTCATAATCAAGTCCTTGTGTTTCTCTTAATAATAATATCTCCCGATGTTCCTCTGATAGCTCTAACATACATTGTTGAATAATAGAGGTAAACTCTTGCTTTTCATCAGGAACCCACACATTGGGTTTAGGATTTATTTGTTCTTTATAGTCGGAATTTATTTTATTGAATAGTCGTGATAAAAAATTATTTTTCCTTTGTTCGTTACGAATGTGGTTAAGAGCAAGATTTCTCGCAATAGCAAAAATAAATGTTTTAAATTGTGCCTTAGGTTCTATCTGGTTCAAATTTCTATATAAACGGATAAATGTTTCTTGCACAATGTCTTCTGCGTTCTGGACATTTCTTGTTAAATAAAGGCTAAAGGTATAAATAGGGGATTTGTATCGTTCTACAAGGTTGTGGAACGCTTCATGGTTTCCTTGTTTTGCTAATGCAATCAATTCCCAATCCTCTAAGGAACGCATTCTTTTTATTTACCTTTTATAATATTAAACACCTTTAATACGGTCAAAGTTCCATTTTAAGGTATGGAAACCTATACTGTATTTATTTTCGTTTTACGCGTGGACCTTGAGGGGTATCTTCAATAATCCAACCTTGTTCAAGTAATTGATTGCGAATGGTATCAGCCAGAGCAAAATTTTTATCTCTCCGTGCCTGTTGTCTTTGCATAACTTTTTCTAATACTTCCGCAGGAACATCATCTTCCCTATCAGGGTTAAATAAACCTGTTATCTGATTTAATTTGTTTAAGAGATTAATAGCGTTTTGAGCCCCCTTCTCCCCCACTTCCCCGCTATCAATTTTTTTATTAACATCCCGTATAAAATCAAATACAATACCGAGAGCTGAGGAAATATTTAAATCATCATCTAAAGAATCTACAAACGATTTTTCACATTGTAAGCATTCCTCTACCAGTTCATCTCCATTTCCTTTAATTTCTTTGAGACGCAAACGGAAATCGCGTATTCGCCGAATACTACTGGAAGCGGATTCTACTGTTTCAAAAGTAAAGTTATTAGGTTGCCGATAATGAGTTGCGAGGAGGACCCAACGAATAGCCAGAGGTTCTAACTCTCTATCTAAAAGGTCTCTTAGTGTATAAAAATTTCCCAATGACTTTGACATTTTTTTACCATCAACAACCAGATGGGCACAATGGAGCCAATATTTGACAAAGGGTTTTCCTGTGGCACATTCGGATTGGGCTATTTCATTTTCATGATGGGGGAACATATTATCAATACCCCCACAATGAATATCAAAACTTTCTCCAAGATATTTCATGCTCATAGCCGAACATTCAATATGCCAGCCGGGTCTTCCCTTTCCGAGTTCGGTTTCCCAATAGACATTGCCATCTTCTTCATCCCATGCTTTCCAGAGGGCAAAATCACGGGCGTCTTCCATCGTATATTCATCGGTATCTACCCTACCGCTGGCACCGACTTTCAATTCTTCAATATTCATGTGGCTTAATTTACCGTATTCTGGGAATGTATTTAAACGGAAATAAATACTTCCTTCATGTTCGTATGTATGCCCTTTTTCTTTTAATTTTTTAATAATCTCCACCATTTCAGGGATATGCTCGGTAGCACGGGGATAAACATCCGCTCTTTCGATTTGGAGGGTATCCAGATCTTTAAAAAAGGCTTCTATATAAAAATCGGTAATTTCTTTGAGTGATTTTCCTGTTTCACGGCAGGTGCGTATTAATTTATCTTCTACATCTGTAATATTCATTACATGAAATACATCATAACCACGGAATTTAAGATATCGTTTCAGTAAATCCTCAAAAATATATGCACGGAAATTTCCAATATGGGCGAAATTGTAAACTGTGGGCCCACAAGTATAAAGTTTTACTTTTGGTGGTTCTAAAGGGATAAACGGTTCTAATTTTCGGGTCATAGTGTTAAAAAAACATACGGCCATTTCAGTATATCCTCTTGGATGTAAGTTTTTAATATTAGGCTGGGAAAACACTCTGTCAATGATTATATAAAAAGAGAGGTAAAAATAAAAAAGTGGGCGAGGCGGGAATCGAACCCGCATGGCCTTACGGCCAACGGATTTTAAGTCCATCGTGTATTCCTATTCCACCACTCGCCCACGACGATAGATATGGAGGCGGCACCCGGATTCGAACCGGGGAATGGAAGCTTTGCAGGCTTCTGCCTTACCACTTGGCCATGCCGCCATGCCGCCACCGTTATCATGGTAGTTTAATTTTACAAAGAAAAGGTGTCATAATTCAAATATAAAAAATGCTCTGATAGATTACACAAAACAATTTATAAATAAATATGGATTACTAACACAGATACGAGTTCCTTCTTTAACCCATACAATATGTGAAGATTGCTATAAGCAATTAGAATCTTTAATCCTTCGTAGAAAAGATTATTAGGTAGGAATTACTTCTATATAAAATTTCCTTGTTCGAGGTCCATCAAATTCACAAAAGAAAACCGATTGCCATGTCCCTAAGACTAATTTCCCGTTTTGAATGATTATTTGAACAGAGGAGCCCATAAGAGATGCTTTTACATGGGCAGGGGAATTCCCTTCGGCATGTTTGTAATTTCCATTCCAGGGAATAAGTGTATCCAGTGTTTTGTCAATATCATGCAAGACATCGGGGTCTGCATTTTCATTAATAGTAATTCCTGCTGTTGTATGAGGAACATAAACACAAACTATCCCATTTTTTATCCCTGTTTCCTGAATAAATTGTTCGATATATGAATCTAAAGGTATAAAATGGGTTCGCTTTGAAGTGGTAATGTTAACTATTTTCATTTTTTAATACTCCAGTGATTTTAAGTTTTTTAAACCTAAAGACATAGGCAAGGCAACTGCTATACCTGTTAATGTTACTATCAAAGTGATTACAAATGCCAAGGCAAACCAGAAATAACCCGGGCGTGTGAATTGTTCAAGCACCCGCCATTGAAGAATTATCGTTTGGGCTGTAACTACTATGGTGATATAGAAAATGCTTAACAATAGGTTCAAAGTTCCACCCAAACCTGAAACAATTCTTGCCGGATTATCTTCCTCAAAACTGGGATAAAGGGCACCTAATCCAACGGCAAGACCTGAAAGCCCGAAATTCATAAGGACAATGCTGAATATTGTCATGAAATAATAAAGAGGAGCCAGTTGAAGCATATAACCTGATAAAATAGCAAGAGTAACGGTAAAAGGTGCGGAGGTCATCACGCTGAGCCAAAATTTCTGCCATAATATCTGCCGAAGTGTGATGGGTGCCAAACCAATAATCCAGAAACGGTGTCCTTCTAAACTAATTAGTGGGAAAATGAAACGGCTGGTTAGGGTAGCAAGGATAAGACTTAATGAGGCTATGTTCATACAGGCAACAAAACTGCGCCACATCTCTTGTTCAAAGTATTTGGTAGTATTACGCAGATTGGCAATATAAATCGCCATAATACCAAAAAATATAATAAATTGAGACCATTGGGTTGCATCTCGCCAGAACATTCGAACATCTTTTATGACCAAAGGTTTGTATGGGTAAGGAATAAAACTTAATAAGGTATCCAGACGACCTAAAATCCCTTTATTAGGAAGTTTTATCCTTCTCTGTCCACTACCCTGTAAACCTGAAAAGCCCGGATAAAATATCCACTTAGATATAATCGACCCTAAAAAGGTAAAGAATAAAGCATTGGACATAAGAAGCATAAACCAGAACAGAACCTCGGAAAACTGACTGTCTTTAGATTTTAATACCCCTTGAGAAAACCAATAGGGTGGGAATAAAGGAGATTGAACACGAGAGGTAGCACTCAGGAATACAGGTAGAATGGTATCCTCACTGATTCGCGTTCCCTTTAACATGGTGGTTAAATACCAGAATAGGAATATAACCGCCAGGATACCGAATAAAATCATTGTTCTTAACTTTATTTTCGGGAATATAAGTACTAAAAATTGAGTAATAATATTTCCCCAACTTGCCGGTATTATGATAAATGGTATGAAAAAGATAATTGACATAATGTAAAAGAATATAGGGGTTTTTAGGCTTAATCCATAAGCAAGTATAAGAGGGACACCGAGAAAGGCAACTGACCATGAACTAAAAGCAACACATTCAACAAAACGGACAAGGAATAGGCGTTGATAAGGAATTGGCGTTTGAACAAGGAAAAAAATCTCTTCTGCTTTATAAAGGGTAAAAAAGGCTATGAGAACATTTGAAAATATAAGGAACAGAAAAACCGCACTCATTAGTATCATAAACATCCGTGCCATTAACAGTTCCCCAAAATTTACTTCTATCCCTGCCCTGGAACCGAATGTTAATAACCAGTTGAAACCTTCATAAAGGCCGAAAAAAATCCCTAACCAGATAGCAATAGCTGAAATTGTAATTACGGTAACTTTTAGTTTTGATTCTTTTCGAATACTTAATATCTGATGTTTCAGGATATTTCGTTTTGCTTCTAAAATAGCGGAAATCTGATTCATACTTTTACACTTCATCTGTTTCTTTTGTTAACTCTAAAAATACATCTTCCAGATTCCCGGGAGTATCGGAAAGGGACTTAATATCATTTACAGAACCAAACGCACATAACTTTCCTTGATGGATAATGCCAATAACATCTGCAATTTCTTCTGCAATACTTAATGTATGAGTAGACATAAAAACGGTCACACCTTCCTTCCGTGTTTTTTCTTTAAGATAGTCTTTTACAAATCTTATGTTTTTGGGGTCAAGTCCTACCCAGGGTTCATCTACAATAACAATTTCGGGTTTATGCAGAAAACAAGCCGTGAATGATAATTTCTGTCGCATACCATGGCTATAATCTTCAATAAGTTGGTCAATGACAGAATTTAAACCAAATAAACCGACCAGTTCTTCTGTTCGTTCTTTAAATTCTTTTTCTGAGATTTGATATAGTCCTGCAATAAATTTTAAAAACTCTCTTCCTGTTAACTTGTCATAAAGGAATGGATGGTCAGGCACAAATCCAATGTATCTCTTAGCTTTGACGGGGTCCTGTTGAATATCAATTCCAGATATAAATGCTTTTCCTTCTGTGGGACGCATTAGACCTGTTAGCATTTTAATTGTCGTTGTTTTACCGGCACCGTTAGGTCCTAAAAAGCAAAAAAAGGTGCCGCGTGGAACTTCAATATTAAGTTTATTAACGGCGATTTTTTCGCCAAATTTTTTGGTCAGATTTTCTGTTTTTATCATGGTAGCTCCGATTTATGCTTTTGCAAATCTTTTTCCTGAAAATTGTTTAACCCAACCTTTCATTTCCATTAAGGTTAATGTTGAAAGTGCTTGAGAAATAGGTATCTGGCAGGATATGGCAACTTCATCTACATAAGAACCTTCAGGACTTAAAATAGATAGGATTTTCTTTTCCAGTGGACTTTGAGAAGCAAAAGAGTTAGAATTGGTTTGTTGGATATTTTTTTCAGTTTTTTCTGGTTTTGAAGGGACTGTCTCTGAAGAAGGTTTTATCGCCATAGACAAGGTGTATTGGATTTTTTGTTTTGTATATTCTTGTGCGGGTTGAGTTGTTTTTTTGCCAATATCCGAGATGTCGTCAGCAAAATTTTCACGAGCATATAAAGGAATTTCTTCGATAATATCCGAAATTTTTTCTGCCAACTTTGCTCCTTGTCGGATTAAGCCATGGGGTCCTTCACTATTTAACGAACCGATAGGACCGGGGACAGCAAAAACTGTTTTTCCCTGCTCTACGGCATGTTGTGCGGTAATTAAGGCTCCACTATTTTTTGTTGCTTCTGTAACAATTGTCCCCAATGAAAATCCACTAATAAAACGATTGCGTATTGGGAAATTATTGCCTAAGGGCTTCGTTTGCATGGGAAAGGTAGATATTACCGCTCCTTGATTTTGTATTCTCTCATATAAATTTTTATTTTCTCTGGGATATATAACATCAATTCCACAGCCTAAAAAGGCAATAGTCCTACCCCCACTATCCAGAGCCACCTGATGGGCTATGGTATCAATACCCCAAGCAAGACCACTCACAATGGTAAAACCTGCATTTACCAGACCCTGAGCAAAGAAATGTGTTACTTTACTACCGTAAGGGCTATATTTTCGTGTGCCAACAATAGAAATAGAATATTGGTCTCTTTTTAGTAAATTTCCTTTGCAATACAAAACCAGAGGTGGGTCATAGATTTCTGCTAACGAGACGGGGTATTCCGGGTCATCTAAGGTAATAATTTTTACCTTATGATTTTCAATCAACCTTAGTTCAGTATCTACATCTACAACTTCACGGTAATGGGCTATTCTATGGGCTAAAGTTTTTCCAACTACTTCGGACAGGGCTTTTTCCGATGCGGAAAGCACTTCGTAAGGGGAACCAAAACGGGCTATAAGTTTTATAAAAGTAGTGGAACCAATACCCGGAATTAAAAATAGAGTTAGCCAATATTTTTGTTGTTCGGAGTACATGTCTACTTCCTGTATTAATTACCTGCAAGATTTTTATAATAAGCGTTTCGATACCACACTTCTCCCCCGTGGTCCTGAAGCTGGAAATATCCTCTACGGGGTAGTTGTGCTAATGGTGTATCAAATTTTCCAATGGGCATTGTCATAAGAGAAATATCCACATCAATAACCTTCCAACCATTCATTACAACTACGAGATGACTATCTTTACATGTAATATCATAAGAATTCCATTCACCGGGCGGTAAGCACATATTAAACATAGGAGTGGCTACATCATACAAAGAGCCGCAACCATTTTTGTTAGGAGACTGTCCATAATCCTCTAAAACCTGTATTTCAAATCCTTTTTGAACAGGGTCTTTCAGGTCGGAACGGAAGAATACACCACTATTCGCTTTTGGGGTCAATTTAAATTCGATATGTAATTCAAAATCAGTTATTTCTTCGCCCATATATGCTATATATCCCCCGGATTTAGAACCGAAAATATGGAAAACATTGTCAGGCATAAATTCAAATCCTGCTTTTTTATTGTTCGATGTTACATTTTCCCATTTCGATTGATTTTCTGAAGAAAACAAATTTACCCAGCCATCTCCTTGTGGAGGAGTTGTGCATTTTCCGACAGGAATTCGTTTTTGAGTTTCTTCTTTGCCATTTGTGGAGCAAGTAAAGAAAGTCACTAACACAAATAGAGCCACTACAGACATTAAAATAATTTTTCGAATTTTCATTTTTTATTCTCCTATTGATTTTTATTATGTTAAACTCATATAAATAATATCATCAGTTTTAAAAGTAGATAAAAGATTGTATAATGATAAGACAAATATAATACAATTTGTAAATTAGAGATAAGGAGAAATTAGATGAAAGGTGTCGTTTTGGCTGGAGGTTTAGGAACACGATTATTACCCTTAACTCGTGTTACTAATAAACATTTATTGCCCGTCTATAATAAACCTATGATTTTTTATCCCATTCAAACTCTTGTAGACGCTGGTATTAAAGATATTATGATAGTAACAGGGGGAAATAACGCAGGGGATTTTCTCCGATTATTGGGGAATGGAGAAGATTTCGGCTTGCATCAACTTCATTATACTTATCAAAAAACAGAAGGAGGCATAGCTCATGCTCTCGCACTTACAGAGCCATTTGTTGGTAAAGATAAAGTTGTAGTCATCCTTGGAGATAATTTTACTCAGAGCAGTATTAAAAAAGCCGTAGATGATTTTGAAAAGCAAGATTCCGGTGCAAAGATTTTTTTGAAAGAGGTATCTAATCCTCAAGAATTTGGTGTTGCGGTAGTAGAAAATGGGAAAGTGAAGGAGATTATAGAGAAGCCTAAAGTTCCACCCACAAATTATGCAGTAATTGGAATATATATGTATGATTCGGATGTATTTAATATTTGTAAGACACTGAAACCCAGTGCGCGAGGTGAATTAGAGATAACCGATGTAAACAATGAATATATTCGACGAGGGACAATGACTTATGAATTTTTAGAAGGTTGGTGGGCAGACTGCGGAAGTTTTGAGGCATTGTTACGCTCAAATATACTTGTAGCGAAAGAACACGGTATACAAATTTAAGGAGGATAATTTTATGGGCACTGTTTATTTTTGCAAGTATTGTGGTAAACAAAGCACAAATGTCCAATCTTTAACCTCATCTCTATGTGTAAGGCATCCTAATGGACCTGGAAAAGGGAAACATGTCCCCTATGAAGGTGAAACAAAAAATGAATATATATGCAAATTCTGTGGAAGAAAATTTTCATCCATTCAAACGATGAGTGCTAATTTTTGCCTTCGCCACCCAAACGGTTCGGGAAAAGGTCGCCATGAACCCATGCTATAATTCGTTTGATTTTTTACATCTCGTCATTAGAAAGTTTTATCTTTCATTTTCATAAATATCGAAAGGAAATTCTTCAAAACTTCGCACTGATTTTAAATTTTTCTATCATTTGTTATAGAATTTAAACACTTTTTTAAAGGTATTCGCCCGGGTGGCGGAAATGGCAGACGCGCCAGACTAAGGATCTGGTCCCAGAAATGGGGTAGGAGTTCAATTCTCCTCCCGGGCACCACTAAACATCCCTTATAATTCTCTCACTAAATTTATCTTGCACCTCTTATAAATTGTTTTTCCAAATAATTAATCTCGTCAGGAAAATTTTATATATTCTTTGTAAAAATGTAGCCTTTATCTATTAACCGTTTTGCTCTGTTTCTGAAGGAGAAAAATCTGAAGGAATAGTCTGATCACCAACATCCTGAGAACTTTGTGGAATATCTGCATGAGATTCTTCTGACATTAATTGCGAGGTGTCCATAACTACTTTTTGTTCTTGAACTTCTTTTTGTTCTTGAACTTCTTCTGAATTTGGGGTGCTATCAGAAGCACCTTCCTCTAACATCGTTTGCGGGGAATACGCATCTATATCGTGTTCTTTGACTTCCTCCGAAGACTGATTATTTTCCCCCTTCAATTTATCCTTGTGCTGGGCATAATATGCTTTTCCATATTCGGTAATAGCCCAGATACCCCTTTCGGTGTTCTTTTCGAGAATACCTCTATTCACAAGATCTATTTTTATCCATTTCAATGTATCCTTCCAGCGAGGGATATATTTATTATGAGTAACCGGGGATAAGTCATAACTATTAAAAATATGCTTCATCTTTTCATAAACCTGTTTTGTAATTACGGAATAAGGGGCAGAGCCATTGAATTCCATCAATGTATCTAAAAGAGGGTAAATATAAGCAGATTGTGGGGTCTTCAAACCTTTTTCCAATTTTCCTGTGAATGGAAGTCTTTTTCCCGAAGAGGATTTTTTCTCTGTTTTTTCTTTTGAGTTTTCAACCACAGGGGTTTCTTGATTTTCTACCACTTCCTGATGAAGAACAACTACTTCTTCCTCTTTATCCTTTTTTAGCGGTTCTTCACTTACAAGGGGTTTTTCTTCCTCAGTCCATTCACTATCAAAAACTGCTTTTTTCTTGCCCGAAACTTTTTTCTCTAAAGAAACGGTGGTATGTCCTTGCTTACCTACCTTTTTTTCAAGCTTTTTAGCCGTTTTTTTTTCCGCAATCATTGATTTCTTTGCCAGAATTTGGGAAGAAACTTTTTTCTTTGCTTTAACTTCTTTTACTTTTTTAGTTCCTGCTTTGGTAGGTTTCTCTGATTCAGATATTTCGGTTTTCTTCTTCATCTGAATCATCATTTCTAATGCGGATAGTAAATACTTAACCCGTTCACTGTCCTCCTCATCAACAGCCTTTACTATCTCATTCTTAATAAACTGTTTAAAATCATCATACTCTTTCATTCCATAATCTCCTATCAATTTACCGCTTTTGTTTTTCAGACCACTTTTTTGAACAATATATTAATTATTAACAGAATATTACAAGTAACGATTAACTATCTGATTATATTTTAATAATATCAAGTTGTTATAGTAAAATAAAATATTGCATACTGAAAATAAAAAAGGAATAAATGTAATTATATGAAATTACAAACAACACGATTTGGTGAAATAGAAATTGATGAAAATCAAATTCTTTTATTTGTAAAACCTATTTTAGGATTTCAGAATTACCAGAAATTTATTTTATTACCGGGACCTAAAGATAGCCCGCTATGGTGGCTGCAATCCGTAGAGGATGGTTCATTGGCTTTTCTATTGTTAGAACCTTTGCAGGTTTTACAGGGCTATCAGGTTCCGTTCACTCCTCAGGACTTACATGAATTACAAGCTATTTCTCCTCAGGAGATTTCTATATATACATTACTTGTGGTTCCGGAAGACCCAACAAAAATCCGAACGAATTTAAGAGCCCCCATTGTAATAAATACAAAAACAAGGTTAGCAAAGCAAATGGTATTGGACAGAACGGATTACCCTGTCCAATGGTTCCTTGCGCAACCCCAAAATGAACAACCAACCGATAGACAGGAGGTCTAATATGCTTGTGCTCACGCGTAAGGAAGATGAAAGCATAATGATTGGCGATAATATCGAAATCAAAGTGCTTGAATTACGGGAAAATCAGGTCAAGATAGGGATAGAGGCACCTCGTTCTATCCCTGTTCATCGAAAAGAGGTCTATCTATCAATCAAAGCGGAAAATGAAGAGGCGGCACGGGTAGAACCCCCGAAAGAAATTCCTGTTCTTCAACCCAACAAAGGAGACCCCCAAGATGGAAATACTCATTGATGGTATAAAAGGATTTCAGTTTTCGAATTCGCCGAACACCCTTCAATCTGCTTTGAATGAAATCATGAATTTTCTTAGCACCCAACAATTGGCAATGGTGAAGTTAAGAGTTAATGAACAGGAAGTATATCCGGGAAAGTCATTAGAATCTATTCAGGATATGGATGTATCTAACATACGGACATTAGAAATCAGTACCTACCCCATACCTCAGCTGGTGGAAGAAGGTATTGCAGACCTTAAATTGTATTCACCCGAATTAAGTGGGTTATGTCGTGAAATTGCTCAAGTATTTCAGAGTGAAAATCCAGATGAAGGGTTTGACCCGTTCCAGAAGCTTTCCGCAATATGGAGCGAAATAAAAAAAAGAGAGGCACTTATAATTAATTTGTTAAGTTCCCATGTAACGGAAGAAAACCCTACTATAAAAATGATAAAAGAGCATCATGAAGATTTAAATCGGGTCCTTGAAGATGCTTATAAGTCCCTCGAAAATAACGACTGTATCGGTCTTGGGGACTTACTAGAATATGAATTAGCACCCCTTGCAGAAAAAGAACCCGAAATTGTTAGTCAATTAAAGCAATTGGTATTACAATATATTTCCAAATCAACCTAATATGTTTTATTCCAATGTGATAAAATAAATAGAAAGGAAACATGGGACAAATTAAAATCTTGACTTTTAATTTTCACGAGCCTTACATGTGTTTAATGGCAAAAACGGGGTTTGAAATGGATTTAGGATTGTATAGTGAGGGGTTGCTTGCTCGAAAATGGAAAGCGGAATTCCGACCTAAACCTGAAAATTTACATGAAGTTCCCCAAAATGAGTGGAGAGAACGACTTTTCAAAGGGTATTACGATATTGTAATTGCCCATAACGAAACGAATGCCTGGGATATTCGTGAAGCACCCTGCCCTAAAATTCTCGTATGTCATAATAGAAAAACCTACCTAAAAACAACACTGCCGAAAAATGACATTTCTGCTATTGAAAACTTTGAGAAGGTTTTAGGTGTTTTATCTGAATTGTTTACTTTTGTATTTATTTCTCCCTCGAAAAGAGATGATTATGGTTATCCGGGGTATGTGGTGTTGCCTGGTATTGATATAGAAGAGTATGGGGGTTATCAGGGAAGCGAGGAAGTGATTTTACGGGTAGGTAATTATATGCAGGTGCGAAACTGGATGTTTGATTTTCCATTACAGGAAACTCTCTGCCAGGGATTACCTAATATTATTGTTGGAGAAAATCCGGGTGTTGAAAACTCAAAACCTTCCGCAAACTTTGAAGAATTGCTATCTGCATATCGTTTCAATCGCTGTTTGCTTCATATAACCCGTCAGGAATTTGAAGATGGATACAATCTTTCTACATTAGAAGCGATGGCTTGTGGTATGCCGGTGGTTGCATTAAGCAATCGCACTTCGCCAATTACAAATGAGGTAGATGGTTTTACATCGTTTGACCCTGCCCAATTGCGAAAATACCTTGAACTTCTTTTAGAAAATCCAGATTTGGCGAAAAAAATAGGAGCCCAAGGGAGAGAGACTATTAAAAAGAAATTTCCTATATCTCAATTTGTTGAGAATTGGCAAAAGATAATTTTAAAACAAAGTGGGAAAGAAACGACCTCTGTTTCAATCACAAAGCCATCAACAGAAACAAAACATTATCACATTTTATTAGATTATGTTACTTCCCCACATACAACGGCTCGATATTTCGAATTCGCATTTGAAAAAGACCATGATGTTGTAACATCGGGTTTTCGATGCCCTGAAGAATTGCTTTATAAGTGGGGATTTCAAAATCCTCCTCCATATCCTCCTCAGAGAATCTCAACCTCGTTTGATGAAAAACGCATAGAGAATCTCCTCTCGGGCATTCCATCAGGATATATCTTCGATTTCTATATCTATGTTGATTCGGGACTTAAAACAATTGACCCATTAATAGATTTGCTCAATATCCCTCGAGTGGCGTATTTTATTGATACCCACCTCGACATACAAACACGGTTAGAAATGGCAAAACATTTTGATATTGTGTTTCTGGCTCAACAAAGTCATGTAAAAATATTCAAGGAACAGGGTATCCGTCATGTTTTTTGGTTACCTCTTGCTTGCTGTCCCGAATTATATCCTCAAAAGGAACTACCCCGTTATATTGATGTCTCTTTTGTAGGTAGTTTATCACCTGATGAAGGGGATAAAAGAAGAAGGTTGTTAATGAAAGTGGCTGAAAAATTCCCAAATCATTACATTGGTAAAAAATGGCCTCTTGAAATGGGAGAAGTCTATTCAAGAAGTAAAATTGTTGTAAATTCTGCCATTAATTATGACTTAAATATGCGGGTATTTGAAGGTATGGCAGGTGGGGCTTTACTCATTACAGATTCTGCGGATAGTATTCTGGAATTGTTTGAAGATGGGAAAGACCTTGTTATTTACAAAAATGAAAAGGATTTAATTGAAAAAATTCATTATTATCTGGAACATGAAGAGGAAAGATACGAAATTGCTATGCAGGGGCAACAAAAGGTTTTAGGGAAACACACTTATCACCATAGATGCCAACAAATTCTTAACAAAGTTGAGGAAATTTTTAAAATTGATACAACAAAAGCAAACCGATTAGAAGTAAAACCTATAAACTATTACTCTTCTGAAAGAAGGGAGGTATTAAATTATATTCCCCAAGGAACAAAAAAGGTTCTTGATGTAGGTTGTGCTACGGGGAATTTCGGTTTAGCAATGAAACGGGAATTGGGTGTTGAAGAAGTGGTTGGGATAGAAATTGTCCCCGAAATTGCTGAAATTGCAAAGAAGGTTTTGGATACCGTATTTGTTGGAAATATCCAAACAGATAGTTTTCCTTTTGATGATAACTATTTTGATGTAATCACCTGTTGCGATGTATTAGAACATACAGAACACCCTGAAAAGGTATTGCGAAATCTAATCCGATACCTGAAACCTTATGGCTATGTTATCATCAGCATTCCCAATGTTCAATATTGGGGTGTCATTTTTGGTCTATCTATTGGAAGATGGGATTATCGTGATTCGGGTATTCAGGATATAACTCATTTAAAATTCTATACGAAGAATACATTACAAGAATTAATTCGTAAAGCAGGGCTTCTGATTAATACTATGGAACCTCTTTCTATATCCCCTGAAAATATGATACCCCGTAAAGAAAATGGAAACCTGCAAATAGGTAAGATTTGTATTGATAAAGTTTCTGATGAAGAGTATAGGTTATTACGCACTTTTCAGTATATTGTAATTGCACAGAAAATCCCTTCGGATATAAACGAGGTTAATGAACAAGTTCGCAAATTATTAGAATCAGGGGAAATCGGTTTATTATTTGAACTTGCGAGAACAGAAAGCGATTTACCACTATGGAAACGATACAGTATCGAAGGGAAAGCGTATGCACACACCGGCAATCTTGTAAAAGCCCAGGAGTGTTATTTAAAAGCCATAGAAATGGACAAAAATAATGAATTATATATTGAATACGGGCTACTTATGCTGGCAATGAACCAAGTTCAAACAGCATTAGAGATATTCAATAAGGTGTTTCAGGAAGAACCGAAAAACATTCGTCTGCATCTTGCCATGGGGCAGGGATATTTACAAATGGGGAATATTCAAAAATCTTATGAACATCTAAAATATGCTTTCTCAAATAGTTATGATTATCCGAGCGTTCTTGATTTGTACATTTATGTATGCGAGCAATTAGGACATATAGAGAATGTGGAAGAAACAATTAAAGCATTCATAGATTTTTATCCCGGAGATGTTTCGCTGATATTGAAATATTCAACATTCCTGTCCAGACATGGTAGAGCACGAGAAGCAATTAATGTATTAAAGGAATATATAGAAATCTTTGGGACCAGTGATGAGTTGGAAAAGGAAGTAAAACGATTGGAATCGATATAAAAGACCGAAGTAAGAGGCATGTCTTATGAGTATATTTAAATCTATTGCGGAATGGCGAAAAGAAATTCCTGAAAATTACAGAAGTGAACGGGTTGAACTTATCGAGAAACGCAAGGGTATAAAAACGATTCGAGTTGGAGGGCTTCTTTATCACAGTCAATATAACCCCACAGAAGAAGCAAAAAAATTAATAGAAGCATCCTCTCTGGACAAAAAACGACCCGTCGTTGCTATCGGTTTGGGATTGGGGTATCATATACAGGAACTTATACAAAAAGAATACAAAGTTATTGTTATTGAACCTGATAAAGATATTGCATTTACCGCCATTCAAAATAACCTATTGCCTGATGATTTATTACTCGCTATTCCTGATACATTGGATTATCTTTTTAATGATTCTTTTTTTAAGGACTATCTCGATAAAATACCGCAACCTTTTTTTCATCCTGTTGTCAGCCGTATCTATTCTGAATTTTGCGAGACATTAATCAAACGAATATCTCGGGAATGCTTCGACCGACAGCATTTCAATATTGCGATTGTAGGTCCTATGTATGGAGGCTCCCTTCCTATCACACGATATTTAAATCGGGCTTTTCGAAAATTAGGACATCAAACACTTCTTGTAGATACAGAAATAGCGTGGAATGTCTTTAATTCTATAGGCAAGACTTTGAAAACTCCCAAAATGGCTCACTCACTCGAAGATTTTTACACCAAGTTTCTTTCGGAATGGTGTCTGGCTCAGGTAATAGAATTCCAGCCAGAGATTTGTATTGTTATGGCACAGGCTCCAGTTACAAATTTATTCGTTTCGAGGTTAAATGAGCGAGGAATTGTAACTGCATTCTGGTTTGTAGAAAATTGGCGACATCTTAGTTATTGGAAGGAAATAGCTCCCTTTTATAATTTATTTTTTCATATTCAACCTGGTGAGTTTGATAACAAACTGGATGCTATCGGTTGCCATTGTCATTTTCCCATATTTACAGCCTGCGACCCGGAACTCCATGCCCCTGTTTCTTTAAGCCCTGATGAGGAGAAGATATATAAGTGCGACTTATCTTTCGCAGGGGCAGGATATTATAACCGTATCAAAATGTTGAAGGGACTTACGGATTACAATTTAAAAATCTGGGGTGTAAACTGGAATGAATTGGAACTACTTCCTCATGTAGTAGAAGGAAATAAAGGATTTGATACAGAAGAATATATGAAAATTGTAGCCGGTTCAAAAATTAATCTAAATCTTCATTCCAGTGTTATTCATGAAGGAGTTGACCCCGATGCTGATGCTATTAATCCACGAGTATTCGAAATCGCCTCTGCAGGCGGATTTCAACTTTGTGACCCCTGTAAAGGATTAGAGGATTTGTTTGATACCCAAAATGAAATCCCTACCTACACCGACCTGAAAACACTTCGGGATAAAATAGATTACTTTTTGAAACATGAGGAAGAAAGACAACAGATAGCCCAAAATGCTCAAAAATGAGCCTTGAAGGAACATACTTACGAACACCGTGCTAATCAAATGTTGGATTATATTAAAGAATTTTTTGGTGGGAAAATCATGAGGAAGGGAATGCGTATACAGAGGACTGTCGGAGAAATTATTGAACGATATGGGAAAAATAGCCCTCTGGGGCAATGGCTTGCAACATTACCTCAAGATATACCCTTTTTACAGGAAGAAATTAATAAACATTTACCTATATTGGATGATAATACTCCATTTCCTGTTCAAGTATTTTGGTATCTGAATGAAGTTCGTGTTTTTGGTGAAAATTTATTGAGGGAGAAATAACGGTGAAAATACTCATTTTGCAGACGGCAAGAATTGGAGATACGATACAGACCACTCCTCTATTTCGTCAAATTCGAACAAAATATCCGCATGCCCATATTACTGTGATGATACGAGCGATGAGTGAAGAGGTTATTAAAGCCAATCCTGATGTAAACGATTATATTATTTACCATGAAGACCCTATTTTTTCAGATATGATTGCTCGAGATTCTGACCGATATATGAATGCCTATAAAGAAGTGGAAAAATTAATCCTTGATTTGCGGCAACGAAACTTTGACATTGCTTACAACATAACACATAGCACCTCATCTGCTTTGCTTTTAAAATTGGCTCAAATTCCTAAGGTTATCGGGGCTCATTTGTCTGAAGATTGGCAATTTACATTAAGGGGACCCTGGACTGTTTATTTTTTCACCAGTGTTCTTTCACGGGATTACAATGATTTAAACCTATGCGATATATTTAAACTCTATGAATCTATCCCGGAACCTGTAAAAGAACTTGTTTTTGAGGTGAATTCCAATGCTATGGAATTTACAGACCATCTTTTTGCAGAATATCACATCGAACCGGAAGATTTTGTTGTATGTATGCAATTGGGTGCCAGTGAAGCCAACAAACGCTGGCCTGCAGAATATTTTGCTCAATTAGGGAAAAAATTGCATGAAAAATACAAGGCACGGATATTTCTCGTAGGGGTGCCATCAGAGGCAGAATTGGGTCAGAAATTTCAAAGGGAAGTTCCGGGTCTTGCAATTCCACTTTTTGGGAAAACGACCATACCTCAGTTGGCAGGGCTATTAAAACGCTCCCATTTATTAGTAACTAATGATACAGGGACAATGCACCTTGCATCCGCTGTGAAATGTCCTGTAATGCTTGTATCCGTTGGTTATGTGCACTTTCGTGAAACAGGTCCTTATGGCAGGGGAAATTGTGCTATCGAATTAAGGGAACGCTCTTTTAAAATGGATATTTCTTCAAAATCTTCAGAGGTTCATCCTTTAGATAGGATACAACCCGAACAGGTCCTTAAAGCAATCGAATGGCTGTTTTCCATGCGTGAGAAAAAACAATTAGTCCAACATGAACTTACACCGGATATGGATAATGTCAATGTTCACATCTCGGAATTTGCCCCTGATGGTTGTTTACAATTCTATCCTGTTATTCGGCGGGAAATTGATGAAAAAGATTTTCTGCGTTTTGCCTATCGGTTAATGTGGCTGGAACATCTTAATGTAACCCCACATAAACAAACCGAAATTGAAAATCTCCACAAATTGTTTCAGTATTATATTGCTCCAGATACAAAAACTCTTACTATGTGGAATAAGGAATTTCGGGGTTCTTTCGAGGAATTGGCAGGAAAGTATAAGCAGGGAATTCATATTACAGAACAGTTAAAAAGCACTATAACCGATGGCAAAATTATGAGAGCACGCGAACAAGTCAAATTATTATCAGAAATTGATGAACAAATACGAATATATGGAGAACTCAATTCCTACTTAAAACCTATTACCCTTGTTACTAAATTCGAACGCGATAATCTGGAAGGGAGTAATCCTCTGGAACTGGCAAAACAGACATTGAACATCTATCGAGGAGGCTATGAGCGTTCAACATTGATGGCAAAGAAAGTCAAAAAATGTTGTGATTACCTTCAAAACAACGAAAATAGCCTTTTAGAATAAAACCTTTTTTTATTTTGTTATAAATCCGAACCTTAAAGATGAGAAAATTGTAACTATACAAAAAGGAGTATAAGTTATGGATGTTTTTGAAGCCGTTGAACAACGAAGAGCCGTAAAGCATTTTGACTCCAATCACAAAATGACAGAGGAAGAGATCAAAAAGTTAATGTCTGCGGTACTTTTATCTCCGACATCGTTTAATATACAAAATTGGCGTTTTGTGATAGTGCAGGACCGCGAATTACGGCAAAAAATTCGTGAAGTAGCATGGAATCAATCGCAGGTAACCGATGCTTCTTTACTTGTTGTTCTATGTGCAGATGTAAAATCATGGGAAAAACAACCTGAACGATACTGGAGAAATGCACCGGAAGAGATACAGAATTTCGTTGTCCCCGCCATTGCCCAATATTATCAGGGACGAGAAGAGGTTCAGCGAGATGAGGCTATGCGTTCTTGTGGTATTGCAGGACAAACCTTAATGTTATGTGCAAAAGCAATGGGATATGACTCCTGTCCTATGGTTGGTTTTGATTTTGATGCTGTAGGTAAATTAATAAATCTTCCACCTGACCATGTAATTTCTATGATGATTGCGGTAGGTAAAGCCATTAAACCTGCCTGGCCTCGGGCGGGACAACTTCCCTACGAAGAAGTTATCATTAAAGATAAGTTTTAACGATTAAAACTCAATCGTCGTGGAGATGTAGAAGTAGTCAGCGTCGTCATCGTTAAAAGTAGAAATATAAGAAGTAGCATAATTGTCTAAAAAGTTCCCCTCGACCAAACCATCACCGATAAAGAAATGAGACCAGCCGGTTTCAAAGCTCAGGTCTTCACTGTATTGATATGTCAGGGAAAGTAATGTTTGCCAGCCAAGGTCTTTACTGTTCGTCTGTGTTAAGAATGGGAACGGACTGAAAGGATAAAATTCTATATCACCCATTGTAAACGAATAAGGTTTATCAAAAGCAGATACGGCTTGTAGATAAGCAACTTCAAAACCAACTTCCACTTTTTCTACTGGTTTGACAGATACACCCGAATACAATTGCCAGAAGTTTGTCATGCCGGACAAATCAATAAAATTATCTTCACGGGTTGCTGTGAATAAACGATTAAATGAGGGACTGGCTTCCCCAACTCCTATTCCAACTAACCAATCCGTAAATGAAAGAGAACGATTATCCGCGGCACCGTAATAACATCCTCCCAAATAAATACGGGGTGTCCATTTTACTTCCTTCATCGTGTATCCTACTTCAAAATGTCCTGCAGGTAATGCCCAATCTGCATTACTATCACCGTAAATACCATCAACAGGAATGAATAGATTTCCAAAAGCCGAACTTTCTCCCCATTGATAAGCAAATTCTACTTCGTAATCAAATTTGTTATATTCTCCAAAAAACCTCGCACCTATGGTGTGAATATAAGTTGTAGAAGAATTATCTCTGTCAAAAATTCGCTCAAAGGTTTCTAAAAAAATGTCTCCATCAGTTACTTCGTTCTTACGATTATCTCGAAGCAAAAAATAATAAATATCCAAGCCACTTCCTTCAACGATTTCCTTCCAGGTGAAATAGATACCCGCAAAATCAACATCGTTGTGATTGAATGAACTTAAATTTTCAAAAAGTTTTGCATAAAAGACATCCAGCATATAAACTTCTTGTTCATACTGTAGTCTGATTGCATCAAAACTTAATCCAACGAAGGGATTGGGACCCGGGTCCGAACCTACAAGCCATCCCGAACCTAAATCGATTGCCTGTCTTCCTACAGTAAGAGTTAATCCTTCCGTCCCTATGTCCTTACATTGTATATAGGCTTGAAATAATTCAATATCATCAATAGTATTACCTCTTGTGTCTCTCCCTGTTAAATAATCCTGAGAACGGAAATCTTCTCCCCATGTATCAATCGAATCCACTTCGATAAAAGCAGAAACATTATCGGTCATTACAGCGTTTGTGTGTAATCGGGTTCTTTGTTCTACATACGCACTCCCTGTTGATCCTTTTCCCGTCCTGTAAGCGGAGTATGTTCCATCAGGTCCTATGCTTCTACCCGACAAAGCCCATGATGGAATTCTATCTTGGTCTGACGGCTCTACAAAACCCCGATAATAGAGACCATAAATCTCAAGTTTACCTCCTACTTCAACAGATACTAATTCTCCATAGGACAAAACACATAATAAAGAAATTGTAAGAAACATAAGAAAAGATTTTTTTAACATTTTATTTTTCCTTTTCTTTTGTTTTTTATCTTAATTAAAACCTGAAAGTCCATTAACAAAAACTGTGCCAACATCTAATATGTAATAAAAAAGTAATATTCGCTGATTATTATATACATTTTAGTAGTCCCACGAAATGTAAAAAAACATTTTTGTAGTATTCGATAATTATTCTGGATGTTTTGAATATCTAATAAATATCCAATAACCACACTCTATAAGGATTGAAATTAGAGGGAATGTAATAACAGGATACAGATTGACATTAAAATACCCTGCTGACCAATGATGAAATAGCCAATCCCAGTTAGGGGTCCATTTACCATCATTCCCAATCCATACCTGAATGAATTCTTCTAACATGCTTAATCCGAAAGCCCACCATACCCATGGAAAACATACAATCACCATGATTACTGCAATAGCAAAATTTCCCAGTCCCGCTTTTGTTGCTCCCGGTGCTGTTGGAGTAGTCCATGCTGCTTCTAATAGACCTAAATGGATGGCTACAATAACTGCTATCAAAAATTTTATAAATCTTTTATGTCTATAAAATAATTCGTTGAGTTTAAGCATTATTGTGATTATTTTTGTATATTTTTTATAGGTCCGAAATTACGGAACAGAAAAACACCTTCTTTTCCGGGGGCGACAATATCTTTCCAGCCATTTTTGTCTATGTCTTCAACCCAGAAATAAATTCCAACGCCACTTGCCTTCCCTGCGGGTCCATAATCAATTGTATAACGATGAAATTCACCGTTTATAATTTTAAAGTAATATACTCCCAAGGGGTCTTTTGAACCGGGGTCATGAAATGCATGAGCACGATAGCGTTTCCCTGTAACCAATTCTAACTCGCCATCATTATCAATATCATGTAGTTGAATATCATGATATTGAGACCGATACTCATCAATAATATGTTTTTCCCATGTTCTTTTCCCATCTACAGAAATCTTTTGCTCATACCAGAATAAGCCATAATCATGTGCAGAGCCCACCAAAATATCGTTTTTTCCATCTTTGTTAACATCAAGGGTCAAAATCGGAACACTTGCTGAACCCAAATTCCACTCTGGAAACCATTGCCATCCTTCTACATCAAAGGGATTTGCAGGGGATTTTAACCAGCCACCTGCAAACAACAGGTCTATATTTCCATCTCCGTCCACATCCCCGTAACCTGCTCCATGTCCTCCTGCTCCATCTGTTTTTATTTCATACTTAATAAATTCACCGGCGGGCTTTCCATTATCAGAAATTTTTAATTTAAAAATATAAACAGGCTTTGTAACGGGAATGACTTCTACAATACCGTCCTTATCCAAATCACAAAAAATAGCTCGTTCAATATTGCCGACTTCTGCTATATCGTGTGTAGTCCACAGTTCCTCTTTCCCCTGAGGATTTTCTCGCCAGCGTAAGGTCTTCCCCCACCAACCACCGGAAATAACATCCATATAGCCATCGCCATTTACATCCATAGGATAATTGGAGAAATCATCGTAGTAATCGTCTATAGGTTGTAGAACACATACACGATGTGCTTTTTTGAAATCAGGACCTTCATACCAGAACTCACCTGAATAAATATCATAAATACCATCATTATTTACATCAAAAATAGATGCGGCTTCGTAAATTCCTTCTCCAATTCGTTCTCGTTGGAAGGATAAAAAATTATCTGCATCAACAACGGATATAATTCCACTGTATATGAGGGAAATTGCTATAAATAACATTTCTTTTCTCCTATAAAGGTTTTATGTTAAATATAAGTGGTTTTCCAGAAGTATCGGTTAGTCGGAAACAAAAATTCCAACCTCCTTTTATCTGGGTTATCTGGAGCAGAATTTCGTTCTCTCCTTTCTTTAGATGAACCCCTACTTTATCCTCATCTACTCTCATACCCCTATCTACATGTTTATTAGTTATTTCTTCCTGATTTATCCATAAACGGAACCCATCATCAGAACCTATACATGCAAAAGCCGAAGTATCTTCGGAAACTTCAATCTTTGTATACGCAAAGGCACATACATTCTCACAATCCGTTGAAGATTGTGAGCATAATCCCATTAATCCTACATATCCCCAACCTTCCGTGGAAACATCTTTTTTCCAGACATAATCTTTGTCATTATACTTGTAAGGGCTATCTAACGAAACAGGCTGAGGAAATCCATAATTTTCATCAAAGGGTGTCTGAGTATTCCATGGGAAAGGTCCCAGTAAATTCCATTTATTTACAAAACCGGCTAATGAACAAAATTGAGGAAGGTTTTTTGAATTACTTATGCTACCTAAAATCTTTTCTAAAGATATGGTTGCTAATTGTTCTCTCAATATCTCATATATCTGATTTCGCTTTTCTTTATTGTCATCGTTTAGCGTGTTATATAACTCAAAGAGTAAGGGGAAAGGCAGGTTTTTAGGGTCCTCCTTGCCCAATTCAGGAAGCAATACATCCACAGTTTCAGGGACAGGGAACTTTTTTATTTCTTCCAGAACCATCTCTCGTTCTTCGGGTGGACATAGTTTAAATAGGTATAAATTGGCTCTTCCCATTAGTTGTTTATCGGATTCCTCTACTTCATGACAAGAAGCGATAACCCGCCAGAGACATTCTACTAATTTTTGTTTTTCGGGTTCCTCCAGAGTTTCTATTATTGACGGAATATAATCTACATACAATAACGATGGAGTTTCGTAAAATGCATTTAAAAACATCCTTTTACCATTAGTTCCTGTTTCCTTTAATAGATTTTGAACTATTGTCTTGCCTTCTTCATTATTTCTCTGAATTAAGAAAGGTAACAAATAAATTTGTTTTTCTTTGGGAAGTTTAGAACATAGTTTCAATATAGGCTGGGTTGCAGATGGAATGTTCAACATTTTTATTGCATGAAATACAGCCCGATGAAACATTTCTTTTTCTGAATTTAAAAGAATTGCTTCTAAATCAGGTATAACTGTTTCGTCTCCATACCGTCCCAGTCCGATAATAGCCGATTCCACAAGTTCCGGTATTTTACAGTTTTCAATAATATTTCGATACATAAACATTGTGTAATCCCAATTTCCTCCTTTCAAAGCAGACTTTTCTGCCAGACGAACATAGGCGTCCCATAATTCCTGACATAGGGGTTCGGTTTCTGGAGTAGATTTACACATATCCAATAACTTAGAAGCATAAAGGACGGACCCTGTGTTTGCAATCACTCGTGCAGAAGCGACTTTTACAGGCATCATGGGATTATCTAACAACATGGCTATTTCTTCGATACATGGAACTTTTTCCATCTGATATAAGCCTAAAAGGATGGCAACTTTTTCTTCATCTGAAAGAAGACTTAAACTATCACATAAAATTTTTGCGGATAACATAGTCCCATTCTCGACAAGTGCGGTTCGCACCTTTTCTCTCCATAAAGGTTCCAATAAAATTTTTTGAAGAATCTCAGGGGGTGTTTCTTCATCTACGATAAAAGATAAGGCTTTTAAGATATATTCTCGCGATAAATCGATCAAAGAAGTATCTGCAAAATAAGTCAATAACGCATTGATGTATTGTTCCTTTTCTGACTTTTCGGCTTTAGTCATACGATTGGTTATATCAAATAGAATATTTTTTGCAACACCCCTTATATCGGGATTATCAGAACCTAAGGCAGGGATAATTTTGGGCAAAACTTCCATAGGGGGCTTTAATGGTAATAATTGTCGGGCAATTGCATGTTCTTGGGGATTATCTGAATTTAGTTTTCCCACCAATTGCTCAATGGATAATGCTCTGTCATAATCGGCAGGTGATTGAATTACAGAGATTATAAGAATAAGTGTTAATAAGGGAGTTAGCATAACTATCATTCCTTTCTTATATACTTATAAATGCCATGGAGGGCGATAAGTTCGAATAAGGTAGCGATTTGCATTGTCATCGTTTATGAATTTTTCTTCTTCAGCATTCCATATCAATTTTCTACCGCAACGCAAGGATATACCGGCAAGAAGAACCGTTGTAGTAGAACGAAAGCCCTGTTCTATATCTGCATGAGGCTTACAGCGAGAACGGACACAATCAAAGAAATTATTATGATGGTCTGTATTTGCCCAACTGCGTTCAGGCTCTCCGATAAATTCAGGGGCACGAGACCCATCTTTATATCGAATAATAAAAGAATTTCTGTCTACAAATAAGGCACCTTCCGTCCCATAAAAAGCAATTCCATATCCTTTGTTCTCGTGGAAATTGGCATGTCTTTGTTCCCATGTTACAAGACAGCCGGGAAATTCCATTACAGACTCGATTGTTTCGTAATTATCGGCACCGGCATTTTCTCGATAACTTCCTCCACTGGATTGAATGGTTAATGGCGCAGACTGCTGAATTCCCCATTGAACAATATCCATCAAGTGTATGCCCCAATTGGTTAGTTGTCCTCCTCTTGCATAATCAAAAAAGCCCATAAATCCACCAAAACGCTCCCGTGAAAACGGAACATAGGGTGCCGGACCTAACCACAAATCCCAGTCTAACCCTCGCGGAATAGGTTCAATTTTCTCTCCCGGTTTCCATTCATTCACTCCAACCCAAGCACGAGCAGAGGTTATCGTGCCTAATCGCCCTGAATGGATAATATGCATCGCTCTTTGAAAAACGGGCATAGAACGCTGTTGTGTCCCTGCTTGAACAATGCGTCCATACCTACGGGCTGTATCTACCATAGCACGGCCCTCTTGAACAGTCGTGCAAACAGGCTTTTCTACATATACATCCTTGCCGGCACGGCAAAACATAATGGTTAATAAAGCATGCCAGTGGTCTGGTGTAGCCACAAATACCGCATCAATATCATCTCTATCTAACAAATAACGAAAATCTTGAAAACCTTCCGGTTTCTTACCACTTAATTTTTCCACTGTTTCAATAGCCGTGTAGTATCGGCTTTTGGCAACATCGCACAGGGCCATTATTTGGCAATTGGGATTTACAGAAAGGGCTTCTATATGCCTTGAACCCATACCTCCGTTTCCAATAACTGCAATACGAACCAAATCGGATAAACCGACATTTCCTGCAAATGCCTTTGAAAAGTATGTGGAACTTCCTAATAAGGCAAGCCTGGATATTTTTTTGAGGAATTTTCTCCTATTAAATCCCTCGCTTTTTAAATCTTTTGACATATTTTATAACTCCTGTTTGATTTATTAAGATGTAGTCTTGCTTGCTTTGTCTGCCAATTCTCCAAAACGATGAACCACAGCAAGGGCAGGGTCTAAAGGCACTTTTGCTCTTTGCACATCCTTAGGAATAGATATTATCGGGGTTGGTTTTAGAGATTTTCCGGCAAACTGAGGAAGCCATGATTGTTCGGCTTCTAACATTTCCGCAACCAGGTCACGCACTTCTTTCAAAGATAAACAAGCAGAGGTTAATGGGTCTAAAGCACAGGCAGAAACAACCAGTTCGGGGTCTCCCTGAATTGCGGCTTCGACAGCCAACCCCTGAACATTAATATTTGATAAATTCAGACCTGCACATTGCGGAGGTAATGCACCTATATGCGTTGGATGTAGTCCTATTTTATCAGCAAAAACTGGGATTTCGACGCAACAGCCATCTGGCAAATTAGTAATATAATGGTCATTTCGGACATTTCCTTGAAACTTAAATGTTTTTCCTGTCTGTAAGGCTTCTAATATATAGGAACAATATTCAACACTTCGATGAGTAATTTTTGTTGGCTCATTCTCTAACAAATCTTCATTTTCCAGTTTATCCGCTATTAGTCTACACCATTTGTAATATGCACCAGACTCTCCGCCAAAGGAAGGTTCATCGCAATAGGTTTGTAGTGTCCTTTCATGACTACGAAACCACGGAATATATTCAGATAAATGTCCTGTACTCTCTGTCATAAAATAGCCAAAGTGCCTCATAACCTCTATACGAACTTTTTCATTCACATAATATTCCGGCTGTTCACAACGAAGTTTAAATAGAGGATATAAATCCTTTCCTTTGTGCTCAATGCGTAGGAACCAAGCCATGTGATTAATTCCTGCTACCAGATAATCAATCTCATTTTTGGGAACTTCTACATAACCCGAAATCAAATCCAGTGTTGTCTGGACCCCGTGACATAAACCTACAAACTTTAATCCCGAAATTTTTCCCAAAGCCCAACATACCATCGCCATAGGATTGACATAATTCAGCAAATAAGCATTAGGACAAAGTTCCTGCATATCTCGGGCAAGGTCCATCATCACAGGTATTGTTCTCAATGCTCTAAAAATTCCACCTGGACCCATTGTATCGCCGATACATTGGTCAACACCATACTTCAAAGGTATTTCATAATCATACTTAAAGGCATTTACACCTCCTATTTGAAGCATTGCAATCACATAATCCGCTTGATTAAGTGCTTCCCTGCGGTCCTGCGTAATATAGTTTTTTACCTTCAATCCATTATCTTTTACCACGCGGTCTGCAAAAGACTTCATACGCTCTATTTTTTTTCGAGTAGGACTCATGAACCAAAATTCTGCATCTTGAAAAGCAGGCACAGAAACGAGGTCCATAAACAAAGTTTTACAAAAAACGATACTTCCTGCCCCTATCATTGCAATTTTAGCCATAAGAATTCTCCTTTATTGTTAATTGTGACTGGAAAAATATGTAAAAGTTATTATACATAAACACTTTTACAAAAAAATATTTTTTGAATTATAAATATCCGGAGGGTATGATATTTTGAACAGAAAGATATATAATAGTCGCCTAAAATAAAAACAGAAACAATTATTAATGAGTAATGCTTCAAAAACAGATAAAAAACATAAAAAATCTTTTCAATCTCTGGATAACGGAATCTGTTCCAGAAGACATATCTAATGAACCGAATATACAGATTATTTCATCCATCGAAAGTTTATCTCTATTTCTCAGATATTTAACTTTGATTGTTGTTATTGTTGGCTATTCAATAGAATCATTTTCACAACAATATTTTGTTTCTATATTTTTGGGTTGTATCATTTTTCATATCCTTTTTACACATATCGTTTTTTATTTAAAACAATACTATTTATTTACTAATCCTTTAAATTTTTTTCTTCATCTACTTACAATAACTACATCCGTTGTAGTAACAGAAAAAGAGTACAGTCCCTTAATACTTTTCTATCCACTGCTCACCTTTGGAAATCTGATTTACGCGAGGAAAAGACCTCGCCCACTAATGGTAACTCTTATTTCCATTATTACATTAAATTTCACCATTATAGGGATATGGTTATGGGAAAACCTTGCATTTGCTACCTACTATTTGTTCTGGAAAAATTTTATGATTTTACTATCAGGTATTTTCTGTTACTTTTTACTAAACTATATTCAACAGATACGGAGGGAATCGTATCATATACAACAAGAACTTCTATACACTCAAGGAATCATAAAATCTATTTTGGATAGTATCCAGAGCCCTATTTTAATATTTGATGAGAGTGAAATCATAACAGATACTAATTCTTATACATCTCAATTTTTTCAGATGGATTCTTCGGAACTTATAGGACAGCGTATTCGAAGTTTATTTTTTGATGATACACTTATAGGAGAACATCTTTTAGCCTTACGTTCAAGAAGTAATGTTGTTATCAATGCAATTGCTCTTTCCTCTTCAGGGGAAGAAATACCAGTTGATTTTATTGTTCAGGTCTTTTATCGAAATCAGAGGAAGTATTTCTTCGGAATTATGATAGATAAAAGAGAACACAAAAGATTGGAAGAAATTTCTCAATTACTTCACAAACGAGAGGAAGAAATCAATAACAAAATATCCCTATTGAAAGACCTGCAGTCTGATTTATCTCTTCAACATACTGCACAAATTTTTACTTATATTACAACCTTAAAGAATATTCTACATTTGTTATCGCATGAGCAATTAGGAGTAATTACAGAACGGCAAAAAAATGCATTAGAAATAGGCATTCATGCGTTAGAACAATTAGAAAATGAACTACAAAAAGAAGCCAAAATCGTTTCATAATAACACGGCTCCGATTATTCTAAACATTCTGGGAGATATATTCTACGGGCCTCTTTGTATTTTTAGCCCCAATCATGGCATAATATAGTCCTATTCCGCAGTAATTAAAGATAATTAAATAAAACATAAACATAGGAGAAGTTCTATGTCAACATTAAAGGGTAATTTACTTGTAGCCCAAGGTGGTGGTCCCACTGCGGTTATTAATCAAAGTTTAGTTGGAGTTATCACAGAAGCAAGAAAATATGCACAAATTACTCATATTTTCGGTGCAAAACATGGTGTCCAGGGGATTGTTGATGAAAATTTATTAGACCTGACTGAATTACCCTCGCACCAGTTAGAAGCAGTGGCACAGACTCCATCTTCTGCCTTATTATCAACCCGTAAAAAGCCCGATGCCGAATTCTGTAAAAAAATCTTCAATGTATTTAAAAAATACAATATACGCTATTTTTGCTATATTGGCGGAAATGATAGTTCTGAAACATGCAGAATCATCGGAGAATCTGCAAAAAGTGAAAATTATGATTTGAGACTTATTCATGTTCCTAAAACGATTGATAATGACTTAGTTCTCAATGACCATTGTCCTGGCTTCCCTTCTGCGGCAAAATATGTAGCACAAGCATTTGCCGGGATTAACTTAGATAATAAAGCATTGCCGGGCATTCATATTGTTGTAGTTATGGGACGACACTCAGGATTTTTAACCGCTGCATCTGCTTATGCGAAGAAATACAATGATGATGGTCCTCATTTAGTCTATTTGCCAGAAAGACCTTTAAAACTTGAACAGTTCTTCACAGATGTAAAAGAAGTATATGACCGTTTAGGGCGTTGTTTGATTGCCGTTTCCGAAGGTGTTCATGATGAAAGTGGAACAACCATTGCGGAGCGGTTCACAAAAGGGGAAGTGGATTCCTTCGGACATGTTCAATTATCAGGCACGGGAGCATTAGGAGATGATTTGGTTGTATATTTAAAAGAAAGATTTAAGGAACTTAAAATAGAGAAAATCAGAGCGCGTGCGGATACATTAGGATATCCACAGAGAAGTTTCTTAGGCTGTGTAAGTGAAGTTGACCAGAGAGAAGCCCGAGAAGTGGGTGAAAAAGCAGTGCAATTCTCCGCAGGACAAAATCAAACTGGTTCTGTATCCATCCAACGAATAGCAGATTATGTTGTTCGCTACGAGTTAAAACCATTGGAAGAAATTGCAAATAAGACAAAATATATGAGCGATGCGTTTATTAATGAAGCCGGTAATGGAGTAACAGCGGAATATATAAATTATCTTCGTCCCTTAATCGGACCATTACCCGTTTACGAGCAATTGGATGCACCTGCAGTTGATATAAACAAGATATAAAATATTTGACAAATGTGTAAAAAAAGATTATAATAACATCTCATCATAAAATTTAAATATTAAACATGGGGTATGAGATGTGGATAATTTAAGTGAACAATTTTTTAAGGCTCTTGACCAATATCAGGTTGAAGGGCTTAGTTTAAAATGGCCCTCGCACTCTTTTTCAGAACTGAAAATGAGTGTAGCTGGCGTTCAAGTAGGAAAAAGTATTTCTTTTATTCTACCGTGTAATCCTCTTTATCAAGATTGCATGGGTTTTCTACACCCGGGATATTTATCCTTTGCGTTTAATGAAGCCTTCTATTGCTTCGCTTTTTCAATCGCAAATCGCCCATGTATTCCTATTCAAACGAATTTTTCTTTGATCAATCCCATCCCAATCACTTCGTCTGCCCTTACTATTGAAATCTCTATATCTGCAAAAAGTCGGAAATTATTATTACTCACTGGAAAAGCCAAGAACTATCGTGAGAAAGTGCATGCCCTTGCAAATGCAATTGTAACTCCTTATTCTGTTTCAAACTCATCCGAATAAATACACAATGTTAAAGAGTATTATGCAAAAAAAATTATCCATCTACATTTTTATTATTCTTGCTTCTGCTATAACATTAATAATTTATGCAGAAAAGAATGTTATCCCTTTGAAACGGGCACATTCTCATAATGATTATCTTCGTCCGCAACCTCTTCTTGATGCATTGAATAACGGTTTTTGTAGTATTGAGGCGGATATACATATCGTTAATGGTGATTTGTTGGTTGCTCATGATTTGGATAAATGCAAACCTGAAAAGAACCTTGTCAATATGTATTTAAAACCCATTTTTGAGCGTGTTCAGAAAAATAATGGGCATGTTTATGCAGTCCCTTCTGAATTCTGGCTATTGATAGATATAAAAAGCGAACCAGAAAGCACCTACACACTTCTGAAAGAACAATTATTACCCTATAAAAAGTTTCTTACTCGTATAGAAAATGGGAAAAAAATTGATGGAGCCGTAACTATTGTTATTTCTGGGGCTGTTCCTCGAGAAACGATAGAAAAAGAGAAAGACCGTTATGTTTTCATTGATGGTAGATTAGGAGATTTAGATACAAATCCTTCACCTGACCTTGTTCCATGGATTAGTAATTCATGGTTCTCCATTTTTACCTGGATAGGAAAAGGAGATATGCCTCCACAGGAATTGAATAAACTAAAAGAAATCGTTTCCAAATCACACGAACAAGGCAGAAAAGTCCGTTTTTGGGGTGCCCCACAAACCTTAGAATGCTGGGAAGTTTTGTATAATGAAGGAGTAGATTTTTTAAATACGGATTTTCCGAAACGGCTATCTGAATTTTTAAAAAATAAAATGAAATAAATATCGAGAATTCAATACATGATGAAATTTAAAGTTGCTTTTGTAGGGTTGGGAAATATATGCAGGGAACGACATATTCCCGGATTAATGAAACTACCCAATGTTCAAATTATTGGCGTTATAAATAGGACAGAACAATCGAGTAAAAAAGTAGCTCAGGAATATAAAATTCCCCGTGTATATTCCTCATGGGTAGAATTGGTCAATGACCCGGAAGTAGATATTGTCTGGATCGGCACCTGGCCTTATCTCCATGCTCCTGTAAGTATTTCCGCACTAAAAGCGGGAAAACATGTATTTTGTCAGGCTCGTATGGCAATGAATCTTTTAGAAGCACAACAAATGTATGAAACTGCTTGTCGAACAGGTAAGGTTGCTGGATTGTGCCCGGTGCCTTTCGGTATGACTTATGATAAAACGATTGCTCGAATAAGACGGGAAGGAATTCTTGGAGAAATATATTTTGTAAAAGTGAACAGTTTTAATGATTTTAACCTTGACCCTAATAAACCTTTGCATTGGCGTAAAGACCATCGGCTCTCCGGACAAAATGTGTTAACTTTAGGGATGTATATTGAATTGATACATCGTTGGTTTGGATGGACAAAAAGCGTTTGTGGAAATTATCAGATTTTTACACCCACACGAAAGACACCCGAAGGAGAAATTGTAGAAATACAGGTTCCAGACCAGGTACAGGCTCAATTAGAACTTGTTTGTGGAACCATAGCCCAACTGACCATATCCGGTATGTCAATCTATCCTCAGGAAAGTGTAGAAATTCATGCTCAATATAAAACGCTCTATTATGATGTACTCGAAGATAAACTCTATGAACTGGCTAAAAATGGAGAAAGAAAAATTATTGTTCCACAAGAAGAAGACTTTTACGATGTAAAAAATTGGTCTGTGGAAAAAGATTTTATTGAAGCCGTGTCTATGGGTAAAGAGTATCATCCTAATTTTGAAGATGGATTAAAATATATGGAAGTATTAGACGCTATTTATAAATCCGCACACTCCAACCAAAAAGTTTTTATTCGTTAATCAGTTCTGTAAGCAATTTTTCCAATTGTATACTTCCTTCCTCCCATGTAGAAAAAAGTGTTTTATTGTTATGTGAAAATGTGGGTTTTTGTTTTAACAAAGTATATATACGGTTTGGTATATCCATCGGGGTGTCATAAAAAAATAAATTTTCATTATCTCCCTCAAAAGGCAAATCTAATGCAGGGACAAAAACTTTTGCTCCTTTTGATATGAATTCCATTCCTATGTGATATAAATTTTTACTTAATACAGCGATGATTTCCCTTCCATCAATAATCTTTTGTATCCAGTCATGAAATTCTTCCGCAGGGATGGTATTTAAATCCTTATTGCCTATATAGAGAATATCGTAATGAGGTTTTTCTTTTTCTATTTGTTCAGCAAGTGATTTTAAGTGTCGTTGTCGATCTTTATCTAAAATAAGTATTCTCTTTTGAATTTGCTTTTCTGTGTTTGTTATTTCATTTACATTAGAACATACACCCATGGGGATGTAATTTAAATATTTTTCTGGCACACCTTTGTAAATTAAATCCTTTAATGTTTCTTTTTGGGGAATGATAACAGGACCTGGAAAATCATTTGAAGCAATCCATTTATTTCTCAGTGAAAAAATAATGGGTATATTTACAAAGGCTTCATCTATATCTAATTCAAATGGGTTCCCATCAATAATTTCAATCAGCGTAAATGGCTTAATATCCTTGCTTACCCGTTTTAATCGTGATAAGAAAAAAGGCATTAACCAGCGATAGGTCAAGGAATTCCCTATATTAATAACAAAGAAATTTCTCCAGTGTGAAAGGGAGGGGAACAGACTGAAGTTGTAAAGGTTCTTTCCCGGTTGAAGCCAATTAACGATATAACCTTTTCGGAATAACGCCGAAAAAAGTTCTACACAGTAATATACTTTCCAATTCCATGGATATTCTGCCAACCGAAATGGGCTAATGATATATAATCTCTTTTTCAACTAATATTTCCCTTATAAAGTATTTCTTTGTTTACAATTTTAAATAAACGGGCAGAATAAATAATAATTTCACCTTTGTAAAAATTGTATAATTAGTATCCGTAGTTTTATAAGAATACATTTTGCAATATAAATACAACAGAACTTTTAGAGAAGTAGAGTAAATTATGTCAGATACTTTAACATCAACAATGATAAAGAATAAATTACCCGGACATTTTTTTAACTCTGAGAATATTGGTTTTTGTCGAGTTCCAGGGAGAGTTAATTTAATTGGAGAGCATACAGATTACAATGGTTTCTCTGTGCTTCCCGTAACTATCAAGAAGGAGGTTCATTGTGCCTTTTCTCGATGAAATGATAATGAAATACATCTTTTCAATGAAGACCCTCGATTTCAACCGTTGTCTTTTTTAAATCAACCTGAAATTTTACCTTCTCCTACAGGGTCATGGGACAACTATATTAAAGCAGGTGTGATTGCGTTAAACAAAAAATTTAAAGTTCGAACCTTTCCGGGGTTCAATTTATTCATAAAAAGCACCTTACCCATTGCAACAGGATTAAGTTCCTCATCGGCTCTTGTCATAACTGCTTCACTGGCATACTTAAAGATATTAGGCAAGGAATTAGGTAGGGATATATCACGATTGGAACTGGCAGAACTTATGGCGGAAGGAGAACATTTTGTAGGGACTAAAGGCGGTGGAATGGACCAAACGGTTATATTGAATGGTGAGGAAGGACATGCCTGTAAAATTGATTTTTTCCCTATTCGAACAGCCCTTATTCCCTTGTTTGAAGACTATGTTTTTATCGTTTGCGATTCAACTATACGTGCTCAAAAAACGGGGGCTTGTTTGCATCGGTATAATGCAGGACCGCGCATGTGTTTTCTTGCATGTGCCCTTTTAGAAAAACATTTGCGGAATGAATTTGACAATGATTTGCACATTAAACGATTGGGGGATTTATGGTCGGGTGACCTGTGCCTTACCTTTAATGAAATTCTTGATTTTACCGAACAGGCTATTCCCAAAGAATATCTATCATTGAAAGAAATTGCTTATCTTCTGGATATAACCCCACAGGATGTTCGTAAATTATGGTTAGGCGAGATTGAAGAACCTGAGAAGGGCTTTCCTTTAAGAGCTCGTATACAACATGTAATAACAGAACATAAACGCGTAGAACTATCTCGAGACGCATTATTAGCAAACGATGCATATACTTTTGGCAGGTTGATGAACGAATCTCATTCCAGTTGTGCTGATAATTATGAAATAAGTATTCCCGAACTGGATATACTTACTCAAATTGCCCGCAAATACGGAGCCATTGGCTCGCGTCTTACGGGTGCCGGCTTTGGAGGATGTACCGTTAGCCTTGTTCCTCGTGAGAAAGTAGATTATTTTATGGAAAATGTTGAAAAACAATACTATCAGAAATATTTAGGACTTCCTTCGGCTCAGGGAATGTTTATTGCAGAGACATGTCCTTCCGCTTCATATATAAATTAACTCTTTAACAGGACCTTTTTTATGACTATCCTTTTCCGTGAATTATATGAAGCAAAAGAAAAAGAATGGTTATCACCGTTAGCATGCCTTGCCATAAATTCCAAAGGGAGGCAAATCCCGGAAAAGGAAGACCCTTACCGCACCTGTTTTCAGCGAGACCGTGACCGTATAATTCATTCCAAAGCATTCCGCCGATTAAAACGGAAGACGCAGGTATTTCTTGCCCCCTTAGGAGATCATTACCGAACACGGCTTACACATACATTAGAAGTGGTGCAAATTGCACGAACTATATCTCGCGTTCTGAGGTTAAACGAAGATTTAACCGAAGCCATTGCTTTAGGGCATGATTTAGGTCATACGCCATTTGGACATGCGGGTGAACGAGCACTAAATGAACTATTCTCATTCGGTTTTAACCATGCGGAACAGAGTTTGCGCGTTGTGGATATTCTCGAACAAAGACGAAAAGGCAAAAAAGGATTAAATCTCACTTATGAGGTTCGGGAAGGAATTCGAAATCATTCTCGGGGAAAATGCATTCTTTTCGGACAACCCTGTCCGGAAAACATAAGTTATGAAGCACTTATTGTTAGTTTAAGTGATGTAATAGCATATATCACTCATGACATTGACGATGCAGTCCGTGCAAAAATTTTGAAAATTGACCAATTACCTTCAAAAGCCATTTCTATTCTTGGAAAAACGGCATCCGAACAGATTGATACTATGGTTCACGGGGTTATCGAAGGTTCTACACAGGGCAATATCCAGATTGTCCCGGATGTATTAAATGCTATTGTTGAATTAAGGACTTATTTGTTTGAAAAACTTTATCCATCCGAACCGATAGCAAGGGAAATTAACAAAGCCCAGAGGATTATCCGTGAATTGTTCCATTACTTTATGAAAAATCCTCCCGAAGATATATTACAAAATGACCCTGAATTTACACAAAATTCTATAGAAAGAAATATTATTGATTTTCTTGCAGGTATGACAGATGAATATGCTTTAAATAAATATCAAGAATTGTTTTTACCTTCCCCATGGCACACATAAAATTAGCAATCATAACAGGCTCGGGTTTGAATTTTACAAACATTTTAGATGTTTACTGTCAGGAAAAATCTTTATTCGATGTATTTCCCGAAATCACAACACAAATAGCAGGGCATAAATATCAAATCATTGATGGCTTTATTGGTTCGATACCCACAATAATTTGCAGTGGCAGGATACATGCTTATGAGGGGTATGAATTTGAAAAATTTAAATCTTTTTTAAATTATTTTAGAGAACAAGGAATAACACATCTAATCTCTATAAATGCAGTAGGTGGATTAAATAAAGACATGTCTGTTGGAGATTTTGTATCCGTTGAAAAACTTGTTTCGGTTCAATATAAACCTTTTCCTATTCCTCCAATAATGTATCCATCATGGGTATTTCATCACTATCATCCGAAAGGCACTTATATCTGGGTAACGGGACCATGTTATGAAACGCAATCCGAATTACGACTATTTTTATCTATGGGAGGCGATGTTATCGGTATGAGCGGAGGACCGGAGTTATATTGGGCTATGGAAATGGGAATTAAAACAGCCATGTTTTCTTGTGTTACCAATTATTGTTTTGATCATTCCATCTTAACTCATGAACAGGTTGTCGCTAATGCACAGAAAGCATGTGCTCGTTTTGAACAGATGTTCCGCAATATGGTTATAAAAGAACTTACTGACATTTAATTCTATATACATAACGATTATGTAAAAAAACTTTAAAGGATTTTATATAAATTTACTAATTGTTCGGTGCTTCGGATAAAACAGGACGGTAATAATTAATAGCAGTAAATCCTATTGAGGTATCTTTTATATTTAATTTTCTACCGGATTGCTCATAACCTAAAAAGGTTCCCTGAACATCCTTGGGTAAAAGGGCAACAAATAGATACATTGCATTCTTCCCACACACAGGGTTTTTTGTCCTTTCAAAATAATCCTGCAAACCTAACAGGTCTTTCTTCATGAGAAGGTCAATCAATTCTTTATCCAATTTTTCTTGCATTTCAAGCATTTGTTCCGCAGGTGCCGGTGTATAGTTAAATGAGGCACCCCACGATGTTAAATCCGTACTTAAAATTAACAGCGTTTTATCGGTAATAAATCTTCGTAATGTTTCTACGATATTTCTAAATACATTAGAACTCTCTTTTCCATAATTATCAACAAATTCACCAACGAGGACAGGAATAATTTTTGTTGATTTCATTTTATACTGCAACATAGGTAAAATTACTTCTATAGAATATTCATTCTCATGGATGGCAGTTCTTCCCTGTCGCAATGATTTTTGTAATGATTGCATTACGATATAAGGAGACAAAGCTATTTGTTCTAATTTTTCATAATCAACACGCACAACACCTAAAGGTGTGGCAAAACCTTGAACAGAAGGCAAGGAACAACCAGCAAATTTAGCAATATGGCAAGGAGCTAAAATAATTACATTATCGAATTCTCCTTCTTTTATTTCCGCAAAAGCACGAGATATTAAATTTCCACATAAACCCCATCCTGAATGAGGGACAATACAGGCAACCAGTTTTTGATTTGTATTCGGGCTTGGTGGAACCTGTTCAAAAAATTTTTGAATGGTTTCTTTTAATACTGGTAAATCACCGGGATACAATGTTCCTGCAGAGATAGGACGGCGTATTTTCTCAGCAGAAAATCCCAATGGATTAAAGAATAAAAGCAAAATAATTAATAAACAAGTTATTGGTTTTATACTTCTTCCCATAAAGAAAGGTAAATACATATTTTTTTATTCCTTATTTATTGCAAATTTTTAGTTGCTTGTGAATTTGAGGATTATTATATATAATCAGTATAATACATACTCTATGATTTTAAATGAAAATGGATAATCGTGCAGTAATTTCTTTTTAAATTCAATTTTAATCCTATAACCCTAATAAGAATGGAGTTATCCGATGGCACAATTTGACCCGAGAAAAGTTCGTAATGTTGGTTTTGCAGGACATGGTGGTGTTGGGAAAACAATGTTAATTGAACGAATATTGTATTCCGCAGGACTAACCAGTCGTTTAGGAAGTATTGAAGATGGAAACACTGTTTGTGATTATCTGGAAGATGAAAAAGACCGCAAGTGTTCCATCGCTATGAAATTAGTTCATTTAGATTGGAAGGGTACACGGATACATATTGTTGACCATCCGGGTTATACAGACTTCATCGGAGAATTATGCGCATCCTCTGCCGTGCTTGATGCGTTAGTTATTCTGGTGGACGCAACTACTGGTGTTCAGGTAGGAACGGATATAGCATGGAAATATGCGGAAAAGAGACAAATTCCCCGTGCTATTTTTGTTAATAAATTAGACCGCGAACATACTAACTTCAACGAAGTAGTTGAAAAAATTCAGAATGCCTATGGCAAACACTGTGTCCCAATAGTAATGCCCATAGGTCAATCCGCAAATTTGAAAGGTGTTGTTAATATTGTCACGGGAGATGCCTCTGTTTTAGGTGCAGAAGCAGAAAAGGCAAAGGAAGCCATCGTAGAGGTAGTCGCAGAAACAGATGAAGCACTTATGGAAAAATATCTGGAAACATTTGAACTATCTCAGGAAGAATTTGATAAAGGGCTCCAGAAAGGAATTAGCACAGGGAAAATTATACCTATTATCGCAGGTAGTGTTACCCAAGGAATTGGTCATGAAGAATTGCTTGACATTATAGCCAATTCATTCCCCAACCCGTTAGAACGGACTGTTGTGGCAAAGAATTCTGCGGGCGAAGATGTCGTTATAACACCTGACCCTGATGGTCCCTTTGTGGCTCAGGTATTCCGTTCTATGGTTGACCCATTTGTAGGACATCTTACTTATTTCCGTGTGTTTTCCGGCACTTTACGGTCGGATTCTGATTTTTACAATAGTTCCACACAAACCAAAGAGCGTTCTGGTAAAATTGTAATGCTGATAGGAAAGGAACAAAAACAGGTAGCGGAAGTAGGTCCTGGCGATATTGCAGCAATGACAAAGTTAAAGAATACCCATTTTGGAGATACTTTGACTGTCCTGGGAAATGAGATTAAGCTTCCTACAATTGAATTACCACGCTCTATGGTTAAATTAGCCATTTCTCCAAAATCAAGAAACGATGAAGACCGTATCGGTGAAGCTCTAAATCGCATGGCAGAAGAAGACCCTACTTTCAGCCATTACAGAGATAATGAAACAGGAGAACATGTTATACGCGGGATGGGTGATTTACAGATTGAAATTCTGTTAAATCGAATGAAAAGGAAATATAATGTAGAAGCAGAAACCCGTCTTCCCAAAGTCGCCTACAAGGAAACCATTCGTGGTAAAGCAGAAGTTCAGGGGAAATATAAGAAACAGACCGGAGGTCATGGTCAATACGGTGATGTGCACCTTCGACTTTCTCCCAATGAACGCGGAGGAGGATATAAATTTGTAGATAGTATTGTAGGCGGTGTTGTCCCCAAACAATACATTCCTGCTGTTGATAAAGGAGCACAGGAAGCACTGGCAAAAGGTGTTATTTCAGGACACCCTGTTGTTGACATCGTTGTTGATTTATTCTTTGGTTCCTATCACACAGTGGACTCATCCGAACTCGCTTTCAAAATTGCCGCTTCGCTTGCTATACAAAAGGGCGTTCGTGAAGCAAATCCATGTATTTTAGAACCCATTATGGAAATTACAGTAACCGTCCCGGAAGATTTCATGGGTGATATTACTGGGGATTTAAATAGTCGCCGCGGAAGAATCTTAGGGATGGAACCTGTCGGTGGTGGTTTACAACAAATACGGGCATTGGTTCCTGAATCAGAAATCCTCCGATATGCAACTGATTTAAGAAGTATGACAGGTGGTAGAGGAACCTTCGATTTGAAATTTAGCCATTATGACGAAGTGCCCGAATTTATTGCAAAAGACATTATTGCTGCTTATGAAAAATCCCGTGAAGCAGGAAATGAATAATTTAAGATTGCTTTTCGGATAAAATTTTACAGATTTGTAAAAATTTTGACTATATGCTCTAAAACTGATTTGTCTTCTCCTTGTGCAACTAAAAGGAACATCTTTCGGCGTGCTACGCGCTCTGGCTTATTTTTTGAAGGAGCCGCACCTAATGATTGAGCAAGTCCCCATGCTTCAACAATTGCTGTGCCCGGGTCTTTTTTATACATCTCCGCATATCTTGCAATAGTTCCTTCATTATCATACTGATATATATTTACTAACGCATCCCCCACTTTAAAACTTATTTGAGCGATAGATTCATTCGTTGGAGGATTGACTACTTGTATTTCAACTACTCCTAAATCCGATTTTTTAAATCCTTCTACAATTCTTTCCATATTCAGAGGAGCAGGAAGAAACTGCATTAAAATGGGGACACCGATGATAAGAATCCCTAATCCTATAAATATCTTGATTATTTTTGCCAAATCCATAAAAGAGCCCTCTTATTGAAAACTTCTTACTAAATTACCTACAACTAATGTCCATCCATCTACAAGAACGAAAAGAATTATCTTAAAAGGTAACGATACGAAAATAGGGGGTAGCATCATCATACCCATTGACATTAATGTGCTTGCCACTACCATATCAATAATTAAAAAAGGGATATATAACAGAAAACCTATCATGAATGCAGTCTTAAGTTCACTCAATACAAAAGCAGGGATAAGCACATGTGTAGGGACATCATCCGGGGTATTGGGTCTACCTCTTCCCGAAATCTGCAACATGGTTTTTAGTTCCTGTGGTTTTGTTTGTTTGAACATAAATTCCCGAATAGGAATTAAAGCACGGTTAAATGCTTCCGACTGACTAATTTGCTGTTGAATATATGGTTGTATGGATTCACGATTAACCCGTTCATAGGTAGGCATCATAATAAACATTGTCAAGAACAAAGATAATCCAATTAAGACTTGATTGGGTGGAGTTTGTTGTGTCGCTAATGCCTGTCGAAGGAAAGCAAGGACTACAATAATCCTTGTAAAAGATGTAGTTAAAACAAGAATTGCCGGCGCTAATGTAAGTGCGGTAATAAGTATTACTAATGTTAATGTGGTAGAAAGATTCTCAGGGGCAATTGCTTGTTGAGCGGTTCCAACAATATTAATCCCTGTAGGATTTGTTACTGAAGTACGGGAAGGTTGAGCCAAAGAACTGGATACCCAAATAATAAAAAAGAAAAACAAAAACAGTCCGAATTTTTTACTTTTCAAAAGGGTGTTTTTTTTTATCCTCATACTAATAATTCTACTGGTCTGAAGCATTATTTGTTTCTTCTCGTATTGCTTGCTGCAGTCTTTGTATGTTTGCTTTCAAGGAAGCCAATTCATCGTCAATCGTTTCTGATACTTCGGGCATTTTTGAAGAACTCTGGGATTGAATTCTCGTTTCTACATCATCTAAAACCTTACTAAATGTCTTTTTTGTATAAGCGGAGTCGGTAATATCTTCATTTGCAATAGAAACAAAAAATTCGTCCTCCGGAAAAACAAATAACAAACTCATACGGTCTCCAGAAATACCTAAAACAAAAACTTTTCCTGCACTTTGGACATAATAAATCTTTATGCGTGGAGATAAATAAAGAACACCTACAATTTTTCCAATAGATTTTACCCCTCGATATGTTTTGTTTGAAAAATAGCGAAGTCCTCCTAATAATACCAGTATCAATCCAACGACAAAGATAAGGGCAACAATCGTTCTAAAGAAATAATATATCCATGAATTTCCCGTTGTAGATGTATTAGAGCTACCTGTAGGGAGACTTTCTCCTTCTGTGTTTCCTGTATTTGTGGGTTCCGAACCCCAAACTGCCTGATGTTGTGAAAACCATGTGTTTGTTTTAGAGGATGCATTTTCCTTCTCAAGGGGTGTTTCTACATTTTTTACGGGTTTAGCCCCTTCACTATTTTTTTCTATATATTGTTCAGGATTTTTTAATTTATCCAGAACATTTTCTTTTTCAGTGGGAGCTGTATTTTCAGCAAAAATATATAAGCCAGAAAAAAATAGAAACAGAAATGCAATAATCCAAAAAACATTTTTTTTATTCTTCATCTCTTTTATATCCTTCAATCTCCACTATGCGAATATGTAAGATATCGGCTAAGACTATCATCTCTCCCCTGCCTATAAGAACATTGTTAAAAAATATGTCTGCCAATTCACCTGCTTGTTTACTTAATGTAACGATAGAGCCTTTGTCCAATTTCAAAATATCCCTTATTTTTATAGAACATCTTCCTAATTCCGCATCCACATGAATAGGAATCATGGCTAAATCATTTAAAGTAAGATGAACCGTGGAAGGGGAAGATTCTTTTTCTAAGTTTTCCTCAGGAACAAAATCGGAAATATTTTCAGAATTTTGTATAGCCATCATTATAAATCCACAATGGTATATTTAAGATACATTACTTCAAGGATAGAGCCTTTAACTCCAGGAGATAACTTATTTAATAATTGATTTGCTTCATTTTTTGTTTGTCTTAATAGTGCTTCCTGGACGCCGGGGTCATTAAGTTCGGTTCGTGTGCGATTTCGATGTATTTTGTTTATCAATGCAGTAAAATACTCCTTTTTCCCTTCAATTACAGCAGATACCTCAGGTCCAGAGCAGGACATGGCCACCTGATAAATCAGCAAGGGTGCTGGAGCATCGGATTTTTGTGTAATTACTGTTGCTTGCGTTTCATCAAACTTTACGATTACTGCTGTTGCTGGTATTATATCTGTCGTATCGGTATTTACAGAAGAACTCTTTTCCTCTGTATTATCGGTTAATAGCATAGGTCGTAAAACAAATATGAACACAACAATTGCACTAATCGATGGAATTAGCACACTTGCTCCTCCTATTAGGAGCAATTTCACAAGGCTTGATGATTTTTTTTGTCCCTGTTGTTCTGGTGCTTTTTCATCCGCCATAAGAATTATTCCTTCTATCTTTATATCTTCATTATATATTCATTGTAATAATAGAAAAATACATTTTAAAAAATAAAATCAAGGCATCCCCTTTTGTATCATTTCCATTTTTTCCTCACTTATAAAACCTCGCACAAAAATTTCAACTCGTCGGTTTTCTTTTCTTCCTTCTTCTGTTAAATTCGTTGAAATAGGCTGACTTGAACCACAAGCCGTTATTTCAAACATTTCAGGAGTAAGAGAACTAACAGCAAGCATTTTCCGCATAACCTGGTCTGAGCGATAATAACTTAAATCATAATTATCTCTGTATTTGGGATTATTCACTATAGGTGTATTATCTGTATGTCCCTTTATTTCTATAAAAACATCCGTAAGTTCTCCCAATATTTTTGATATAGATTCAATGATAGGAAACGATTCGGGTTTCAGGTCTGCACTTCCTTTATCGAATAAAATAGAGTCGGGAAAGGTTATTTTTATCCCTCCTTTTGCATCGTATTCAACTTTAACCTGTTTTTCCTGTCCCATTACTTGTAACTCTTCGGCTATTTTTTGGGCTGCCTGTTGCATTTTCCTTTCTTGTTCTCTTCGATTCATCATTTGCATATCCAAAACACCTGGATTTTTAGGTAGAACACTGAAAGCTCCCTCAAGAGAACCCATCGCTTTTTTAAAGTCTTTTTCACTTATGGTAGAGAAAGAAACTAAAAGAATAAAAAAGGTCAGGAGCAAACTCATCATATCCCCATAAGTGACCACCCATCCAGGGGCACCTCCTTCTCCTTCAGGCTGTTTTTTTCTTTCTTTTCCCATAATCTTCTACTTCTTCCCTGTGATTATCTTTTTTCGCAATTCCGGTGCTATAAATGCTTTCAATTTTTGTTCCACAACGCGTGGGTTATCTCCAGATTGAATGGATAAGATTCCTTCTATAATAACTTCTCTTAAAAGCAATTCCTCTGCGGTTCTCACTTTTAGTTTCCCGGCAAGAGGTAACATAATTAAATTAGAAATTAATGCCCCATATAATGTTGTTAAAATAGCAACAGCCATACCAATACCAATTTGAGATGGGTCTTCCATTGTAGCAAGCATTTGCACCAAACCAATTAATGTTCCTATCATTCCAAAAGCAGGAGCGTATGCAGCCATTGCAGTTAGAACGGATTGTCCTAATGCGTGTCGGTCTTCCATAAAAGCCAATTCTGTTGTAAGGATATCTTTGAGCAATTCGGGGGCTGTTCCATCAATTGCCAGTTGTATGCCCCGTTGCAAAAATTCATCATCTAATTCTGCTGCAGGTCCTTCGAGAGCAAGAATACCCTCCCTTCTTGCAATGGTTGCAAATTCAATAATCTTTTCGATTAAAGTTTCTACAGGTGTAAGTTTCTGAATAAATGAATTTTTTACAGTATTAAACACCTTTAAAACATCACTCAATGGATAATTGATTAGCGTAGATGCGATGGTCCCTCCTACTACAAGGATAACAGAAGGTATATTAATAAAGATTACAATTGACCCCCCCATTAAGATTGAAATGAGTGTTAAAGATATTCCAGCAATCAGCCCTATTACAGTTGCTAAATCCATAGAACTCCTTTTTCTATGACGTTATACATGTATATTTCTGATAACTTGTATTAGTATAACACACCTCTTCGTATTTGATTTTAACATGATTGAATCATTTTTTGCTATTACAATTCTACTAAAAAAAAATAGGCTGAGGTTTAAAACCTCAGCCCAATGGAAAATCAGTTAGATTGGTTGCTAATAAAATCATGTATTAGATTATCTTCCTAAATTGACGGTTTCCTGTAGAAGTGTATCTGCTGCGGTTATGGTTCGGGCATTCGCCTGAAATCCGCGTTGAGTTACAATTAATGAGCTAAATTCTGTACCTAAGTCAACATTGGAACTTTCTAAAACGCCACCAGAGACAGTGCCCCTGCTCCCTGAACGTGGAGGACCCACTTGAGCGACACCAGAAGCCGGAGTTTCAAGGAACATATTATTTCCATCGCGAACCAATCCACCTACATTGGAAAATGTTGCTAAGGCTACCTGAGCAAAAACGCGGGTAAGTCCATTGCTAAAAACACCCACAATTTCTCCATTGGACCCTATATTAAAACTTTCAAGGACACCTCTTGGAAAACCATCCTGCGAACGAACTGTAACATCACTACCCGTAGTGCTATCTGTAGCCAATTGAGTAATCTCCGTAAAATCTAAATTAAATGTCAAATCATTAGGTTGTGAACCTGTGGTATTCATTAATGCTGCGGGAATGGTCACTGTTCCTGTTGTTCCTGATGGTAATGTGCCGGAAGTGCTGAATGTTAGTGTTCCAGTACCCACGCTATTCCCATCGTATAAGGCTTCCCATGTCCACTGATTCGCAGGGGTTGCCTGTTTTGTAAATGTTAAAGTAACTTCGCGAGCCGTACCTAAAGAATCATACACTTCTACTGTTCTCGTTACTGTTGTCGGGGTAGGAGATGTAGGAGCATTGGCATTCAAATTTCCAATTAAGTATACATTAGTAGTAGAACGAACAATCCCTGCACTTCCAATGGGTATAGAAATATCCTGCGGTGGCTGGTTCGTATTCACGACTCCTGTATCGTCAGCAATATAGCCTTGCACACGCATACCGGTAGCGGGGTCAATAAGCAATCCGTTTGAGTTTAAATCAAAAGAGCCATCGCGCGTAAATGCTGTTTTCTGTCCATCGCTCAATACAAAGAATCCATTTCCCTGTATTGCCAAATCCGAAGAAACACCTGTAGACAAAAGGGAACCCTGCTGATGATTGACATCAATACTTGCAATACGTACACCTAACCCTACTTGTTGAGGGTTAGAACCTCCGAAATTGCCTACCGGGGCAGAACCTCCCCTTAACAATTGAGAAAATAAATCCTGAAAAAGGACACGAGAAGAACGGTATCCAACCGTGTTTACATTTGCAATATTGTTTGCAATTACATCCAACCTGCGTTGATGTGATTGTAAACCTGTCACTGCTGTTAACATTGCCATACCCATAGTTATATCTCCTTATGGTTTATTTTTTTATATTAATAACTATTCTTTTCATTTCAAATGAATATCCTTTTACTTTGTATTAGTTGGTTCTATGCGGACGCTTTGAACCTGGTTAATAGGAACTTTATTTGAACCTACATTGAAAAGGACAACTCCATTCTCAATAGATACTCCATCCACTTTTCCTTTAATAGAGGTGCCCTCTGTTGAAGAACCTTCGATATATCTACCAATCATTTGTTGACTGGCACTCATAGACATTAATTGCACATTTTGAGATAAAGTCTGAATTTCTTGTTGCAATGACGCAATATTTGTATTTGTCTTGACAGATTGTTCCAATGCCGAAAATTGAGCCAACTGGGCAAGCATTTCTGTATTCTGAACCGGTTCTAAGGGGTCTTGATATTGCATTTGCATAACCAGTAATTTTAGAAATGTATCGGAACTTATCTCTCTTGATGGTGTCCGGGTTGTTCCTGTGTTATTACTGGTAGATTGTGCTTCGGCAGATTTCGCAATAGATAAACTCTTCGCACCCGTAGACTCCATAACTTTCTTTAAGTAATCTTGAAGGAGTCCTTTTCTTCTCGCCTGATACAAGGACTGCATTTCCTTTAAAACCTCTGTTCTTTGAGTAGGTGTCGGGGCATTTAATCCCGAAATATTTGATTTAAATTGAACCATTGCATTCATATTGTTTCTCCTTTATACCCATAAACTTAATGTACCATTATGGTAATCTGAAATGGGTTTTGTTTCTTCTACTGTTTGTTGTGAATCTCTATTTATGTGATATGAGGTAGGTTCTATTTGAACCTCCCTCGAAAAAGAATGTGAATTAAAATCCTGATTTAACATAAGGCTTGCTGTCCCTGTTGAAATCACCTGCACATCCTTAACAAAGATACCTTCTTGTTTCAGAACTTCTCTTAATTGAGGTAATCCTTGTGTTAATATTTTATGAACATCATTGTTAGAAGTAGTCAGTTGAATCCCGATCTTTCCTGAATTTTCCTGAACCTTAACCTCCATTAATCCTAATGATTCGGGTTCCAATCTTATTGTAATTGTCTTTGTTTCTGAGCGAACCGCAAACTTTATCTGTTCTGCCAGAACGGACCTCAGTGAAGATAGGTTAGCAACAACTTCTTTAGGTTCTGTCGTGATAACAGATAATGTTTTGTCTTGAACTCCTTCATTTCCTATCTTCATGGATTTTTCTGAGAGAATTCCTATTTGAGGGTTCGTATTCGGCAAATCAGATTTATGTTGTGAACTTGAATTGCTTTGTTCACCTGAATCGGAAATTAACCTTGTTTCTAATACTTTGGAAAGGAGATTGTCTTGATGATTCCCATTTGCATTATCCGATAAATAGCGCTTTATATATGCCAATATATCCATATATTTCTGTTGTGTGTTTATTTGTGTTTCTACTGCACCACTTTGGATATTTTTATCGTTGGATATTTGTCCCAATTTTAACAGCCCCAGTTTTTGCTGTTCTTCAGGATTTACAAGGGTAGATATTTCCATGTTCTTGATGTGTAGTTTATCCTGAATTTGAGATAAACTCGCTGTCATTACTTCACTTATTTGAGCCAAATCTGCAGGAATAATTATTTTTTGACTATCAGCGGATAGATTTTCTTTTTGCGAAGAATTTAATTGAGCCGAATTTTTTATTATCACATCTGTCGGCTCTATTGAAGTTAGTTCCAATGGCACTTCTGTAATTTTCTGTCCTAAATCTGTCCCTATTTGCAATAATAAATTTTCTTGTATCTCAGGTTTTGAGTAAACATCTAATTTTGCTTCCTTCCCTATTTGCAATAACAAATCATCTTGTGTTTCGGGGGTGGCAGTAATATCTTGTTTTACCTCTGGCTTTACAAGGGTTAAATCTTTTACTTGCTCATTCTTTTGTTCAACAGTAGAATTGCATTCAATATCTGAAGCAGGTAATTGTATTATTTCTTCTGCAATACCACCCGTTACATTAGAGGGTAACTCTGTATCAATCGGATTTGCCATAATAGGAGAAATATTTTCTGGCTGTGCCTCTGAATGGACTTCGGCTTCCATTACAGAATTATTGCTATCCTGCTGAAAAGGTATTGCTGTTAAACCCATTTGTGCCATTAACAAACTCAAAACCTGTCCAAAATCACTCCCATTAGAGTTTGGATTTTCCCGAGTAGATGTTTCCGTTATCGAGGTTTCCCCGGACACAACAGGGAAAAGGGTATTCATTACACTATCAATCATAAGTTCTCTCCTATAAAAAAAGAAGTTAATATTTCAATAGAAATCAGGAATAGGTTTTGAAATAGATTGTTTTTATTGAGGGATAATTTTTATGAGGAGGGAGTAGAAGGAGGTTGCACTTTTTGTAGGGCTTGAAGCACCTGTGCTGCTAATTGAGCATCTAAGGCTTCTACAATTTTTCCTCTTTCCTTAGGTTTGACATAAGAAAGAATTTCTGCAATTTCATCTGGGTTCATTGTTTTCAACCGTTCCGCGGCTTTATCTGGTTTCATACCGCTAAGTGTAACGGCAATGGCTTGCATTTGCACGGCCTTTTCTTTTTTATCCTCTCCTAATTTTGAACTAAGTTCTTTTTGAATGGACTCTATTTTCGACTGCATCTGTTGTAATTCTTGAGATTTTGCTTTTATTTCTTCCTCTTTTTTCTGTATTTCCTCTTCTTTCTGTTTTAATGAGGCTTCTTTTTTCTGTATTTGCTCAATTAATGTGGCAATGGTATCTTCTTGAACATTGGATTGAGGTATTGTTACTTTTTGAGTGGCAGGTGAAGGGGACACTAACTTCTGAAGTGATTCTTTGGACAAATTGCCGGTAACAGCTAATATTCCTACCAGTGTCCCTACAAAAGATATTACTGCTAATATAATAATCAAGAGAAATCGCATATTTTTATTTCCTATATTTCGACACCATGCTTTTATATCATAGGGCTTCTTTAATCTTCATTAAAAATCGTGTTCCACTTAAATCATCTGTATTCTTTTGAATTTCCTTTTGAACCCAGTTACGAAAAACTTTTTCTCTATTCTCTCTCAATTTTTGGAGCATTTTTTCTTCTATCATAATTTGCTCCAATTCTTTTCTTTGCGTATTGGCTATATCTTCTAATTCGCTTTTCTTCTTCTCTAACAACTCTTTTTGCTTACCTAAAAATACAATATATTCAAAGGAATCTGAAATTTCTTTTACTTTCTGTGATTTTTTTTGCATGGTTTGAATTTGCGACATGTTGTCTTTTTGTAATTGTTCTGTGTTTTCTATTTCCTTTTCAATATTCTGTATTTTCATCAATGTTTCCGCTAATTTTTGGGCACATAATTGTTCTTGTGTTTTACGAATTCTTATTAAGGGGTCATAACGCTGAAAGTCTCTTCGGTTCATAACAACTAACTGAGTGCCTCCTTCATTAGTGGTAGTATTTGGTCCCAGTGAACCTTTTCATACAAATCCTGGGTTAAAAATTTTCTTATTTTCGGCATGAGCCGTAGTGCTTCATCAATCTCTTTATTTGACCCGGTAACATAAGCCCCGATATTTACCAAATCTTCTGCATCACGATAAGTAGCCAGAATATTTCGTATCTTATTCGAAAGGAGCCGATGTTCGGGTGATGTAACTTCTATCATGGAACGACTAATACTTTCTAAAACATCTACCGCGGGATAATGTCCACGCGAAGCCAGATTCCGTGATAGAGAAATATGTCCATCGGTAATACTTCGAACAGCATCTCCTATAGGGTCATTCAAATCATCTGCTTCCACAAGGACTGTATAAAAACCTGTTATAGTTCCTTTTTCGGATGTTCCTACCCGTTCTAAAATACGGGGCAAAAGACTGAACACGGAAGGGGTATATCCTTTCGTAGTTGGAGGTTCTCCGATAGATAAGCCTACCTCTCGTTGTGCCATGGCAAACCTTGTTATAGAATCCATCATCAACAATACATCGGCACCCTGGTCGCGAAAATATTCGGCAATGGTTGTCGCCACAAAACCTGCACTAATTCGCCTTAATGCAGATTCATGAGATGTCGCAACGACAACCACCGACCTTTTTATTCCTTCTTCACCTAAATCTAAATCAATAAATTCGCGAACTTCTTTCCCTCGTTCTCCCACAAGGGCGATAACATTTATATCTGCACTGGTATTTCGTGCAATCATACCAATCAATTTGCTTTTCCCAACTCCACTCCCTGAAAGAATCGCTACACGCTGTCCTTTACCACAGGTAGCACACCCATCGATAGATTTTATACCTGTTGCTAATGGTTCTGTGATACGAGGACGGAATACGGCAGATGGAGGATTTGTATATAGAGACCTTTTTTCATTGACTTTAGGGAAAGGTTTCCCATCTATAGGATTACCGAGAGCATCAATAACCCTTCCCAGAAAGGCATCTCCAACAGGAACTTTTCTCGATTGAAAAGTTGGAATTAAAATATAGTCAGGTCCTAAACCTTGAACTTCGTCCAGAGGCATTACAAGGTAATGGTCATTCCGAAAACCTACCACTTCCACAGGTATTAAATTTTTCCTATCCCTTGATGATATATAACATAGGTCCCCAATTCTCATTTCCGGACCACTAACTTCAATCGTTAGCCCCGTAATATTCTTCACCTTGCCACAAATATGAAACGGCTCTGTTTTTTGAACAATATCTATATAGGGCTTAAATGTCAACACCATTTTCCCTCGCAAGGCTAACAATTTTTTCAACAATTAATTCTAATCGTGAAGATATTTGATTATCTAGGAACTGTGTTTTTGTTTCTGCTATACATCCTCCCCTTTCTATCCTTTCATCGGGAACCCAAATAACCTTTTGCATTATATTTTCATCCCCTATTCGGGACTTAATTTCATCCTCAATAATTGAATAATCATCTGGATGAATGTGTAAAGAAATCTCCTGACTATCAATAAATTGCTCTAATGTTTCTTTTACAATTGTTTTAACAATATCCGAATTTGTTTGAACTTGAGCAGAGATTACTTTTTCAGAAATTTGAAAAACCAATTTGAGGATTTGAGGGGTTATTTGTTCCAAAAAATTAGTTCTTGCTTGAGTAATTTTTTCTATACTTTCTTGAAGAATTTTATTCGTTTCCTCAAGGAACTGTTGGAATTCCTGTTCTGCTAATAATTTTCCCTCATTATATCCTTCTTCATAGGCTTTTTGTTTAATTTTCTCTGCTTCCTGTTGAGCTTGCTCTAAAATCATAGTACGCAATTCTTCCGGAGAATATATACTTAAAGGGTCATCGGATATCTCTCTTTCTTTAGGGAACTCTTTCAAATCATCCCGAGATAAAAACTTTACCTCGGCATTTTCCGCAATAACTTTTTGTGTTTTTTTAAATTGAGACATAGGTATATTTATCCTGATTGCTAAACAAGAATTTCTTCTCCTCCACCTTCTCCTCTTCCCGTAATAATAAGGTCACCTGATTCTTCTAATCGACGTATAACCGCCACAATTCTTTGCTGTGCCTCTTCCACATTTTTCAGTCGAACAGGACCCATAAACTCAATTTCTTCTTTTAACATCTCACGAGCACGCTCGGACATATTTTTGAATATTTTTTCTTTTACTTCATCAGTGGACGACTTCAATGCTAACGCTAAATCTTTAGAATCAATTTCCCGTAATGCCTTTTGAATACCTGCATCATCCACATAAACTAAATCATCAAAAGTGAACATCAACTTATTAATTTCATTTGCTAAATCTGCGTCTCTTTCTTGTAATTTTTCCATAATATTCTTTTCCGCAGAGCGTTCAACAAGATTAAGTATTTCTGCTACCTCTTTCACACCTCCAGCAAAAGTAAATCCTTGGGTAAATACAGCTGCCATCTTTCGTTCCAGCACATGTTCTACTTCATGAATAATTTCGGGAGCAGTTCGGTCCATAGTTGCAATTCGATAAATCACATCGGTTTGGGTTTCAGGAGGCAATGAAGAAAGAGCCAGGGCAGAAACTTTGGGTTCAAGATGGGCTAATATCAAAGCGATGGTTTGAGGATGCTCTTCTTGAATAAAACTACTAATCTGGGCAGGGTCCGCTTTCTTCAAAAATTGGAAGGGGACTTCTTGCAAAGAGCTTTACAAACGACCTAATATCTCTACGGCTTTTTGTGCACCAAAAGATTTCTCTAATAATTCCTTTGCTAATTCTATACCTCCCTCAGCCACAAATCGTTTTGCTTCTGCCATCTGAAAAAACTCGTCAAATACTTTTGCTTTTATTTCTGGGTCAATCGTTCCCATAGAGGCAATATCCAGTGTCAGGCGGTCAATCTCTGCTTCTCTTAAATGTGCAAGAATATTACTGGCATGTTCGGGTCCCAAACATGCCAGCAGTATTGCCGCTTTTTTACGACCTGTTAATTTTTCGGGTTCTTTTGTATCTTTTTTCGGTGCCGTATTACTCTTCTCCTTCTGTTAGCCATGAACGGATTAAAGCGGCTGCAGTTTCGGGTTCTTCAATAGAGACCCGAGCCACTTCCCGAGCCACTTCTTGTCTTCTTAAATCTTCTTTTGACACACCCGGTAATTCAATCGGTTCCATTTCTTCTTCTACTTCTTTTTTCTCTACCACGGTACTTCTCAAAAATGACCTTAATAACAGAAAGACGGCAAAAATAACTAATAATTGAATAATGATTGTAATAGGCGTTATCCATGTTCTCCATTGGAATGGTATTTCTTCGGTTTTAGGAATTCCTGTCTCTAATTCGGAAATACCAAAGGGCTGGTCATAAACCAATACTTCTGTAGGAACTTCTCCTTCTCCCACTGCAGACATTACAAAATCTTTAAACATCTTTTTCCGCTCTTCAGAAAGACCTATATAGTTTCTCTTTTTATTACCCTGCTCATCCTGTGTTTCTTGATAATCTCCCTCGACAATAACAGTTACAAGGAATTTTTCAACATCTCCTCCTTCCTTTTTCTTTTTCCTTGTTAAACGAGATGGTTCATAGTTGGAAATTTCCTCTGTTGTCGTTTCCTTAGAAGAGGTAGCCCCAGGAACTGTGGCTTCAGGAACATTGGCAACTACGCCAGGAGCACCTTCAGGAGGTTTTTCCGTTGTTTCACTGGTAGTTTCTGTTGTAGATGTGCTTATTTCTGTTCCTTCACTTACTTTTTCTTCGACTTCTTCAGAACTATCAAAATTTATCTTTGCACTGACAGAAACGGTTCCCCGAACTCCTAATTCCCGTAATTTATTCATTACTTTCATCTCTCGCTGTTTCTCCCATTCGGTCAATAACTCCAATTTGGAACTTGCAAGAGAAGCAAAACCTGCCTGTGGAGGTAAATATAACACATCTCCTTTGGTGCTAACTACTGTAATATTTCCAGGGTGAAGATTGGCTCCACCGGCATGGTCTACAATACTAACTATAGCCTTCACTTCCTGTTTTGTAAGAGGTCTATTAATATCAAGCGTAACCGCTGCTTCTGAGGGTTTTTGTTCGGAAACAAATAATTCTTCCTTCGCTTCTCGAATAAGAACATAACTATTGTTCACAAAATCAAAAGCATTTAATTGTTTTTGTATTTCTCCTTGAAGAGCCCTCATAAATTTTACATTCTGCAACCACTGATTGGTCATCAGTTCCGTTGTGGAAAATAATTCCCATCCCGGAGGAACAGGTCTACCCACAGGCAAATCACTTTCTGCCAGCAATAACTGTGCTTTACTTCGTTGATTTATTGGGACCAAAACACTTGTATTGTTATCCCCTAACTGATATTGAATTCCCTGACGGGATAATATATCTGTTATTTTGGATACTTCTTGCGGAGAAAGTCCTGCAGACAAAATTGTATATTGAGGTTGGGTTCCAATAAATATAATTAATAACAAACCTAAAAAAACTATAAAAAAAGAAACCCCAATAATAACTTTAGCACTAAGCGTTAACTTAGCCCAGAATTCTCTTATTCCATTTATGAATTGTAAAATTGTTTCCATAAATACACTATATATTTTCTTTTATTTTTCATCATCATATTGTATATATTTTAATTAAACACAACAGACAAAACCAAACTAATAGACTATTTCTATTTATATAATACAATATATAGTGTATTATGTCAAGATTTTTCGACAAAATTTTAGGAAAAATTATTCAATTTTTACCTCCGCCATTTCCTGGATTTGATGGTTCAAATCACAGGGTATTTGACTTTATGTCAAATACTAAATTTGCATTCGCATTATCTCTTCATACGCCGTTATTACTTTATTTCGAACTGCCATCAGGGTTTGAAAGGCAGTATCTGCCCGTTGAACCGCCACCATTACTTCACTCACATCTTTTATCTCACCCGAAACTAATTTTTTTATTGTTGTATCTGCTTCATCTTGTAATTTCTGAACCTCAGACACAGCATCAACCAATATATCCTTAAAGGAGGTTTTGCTTTCAACCGGTGTAGTCTTAACAGGACTTACCGAGGGTATATCTACTTTAGGTTTTATTGGCCCTATATTGTGAATTGAATCAATGTTATCCACGGGGTATCACCTCTTTATTATTTCCTTAAACTTTTTCTTATATGTATCATATCATTATTTTATCATAAAAAAATCTTTTAATACTCATCTTTGCAAAATTTCCAATGCTCTTTGTCGTATTTGCCGATTTGCTACGAAAACCGCAATATTGGCTTCATAGGCTCGTTGAGCAGAAACAAGGTCTGCCATTTCATTTGCAAGTTGCACATTAGGATATTTTACAATGCCTTGCTCATTGGCATCCGGATGTTCAGGTTCATATACTTCTTTGAATGGTGACATATCATAAATTACGGATTTAACTTTTACCCCTGCTTGTTTTGATGACACATTCTTGCCCAATTCATATCCTTTTAAAAGAACCATTTGACGGCGGAAGGGACCTCCTCCTTTTTCTGTTCGGGTGGTCTCCGCATTAGCAATATTATTTGCGATAATATTCATTCTCAGCCGTTGAGCCCGTATCCCACTAAGGGCTATATCCCATGCTGAAATTCCTTCTACTTGCATAATGCTATCTCTTCAAATCATTAATAATGGTTGTTAATTGACTGAATTTCTTGGCTAATAATGCCGCATAAACGGTGGCTTTTCCTGTATTTTCTGTCAGTTTTGCAATCTGTTCATCAATATCCACCGAATTAAAATCGTTTTTTAATACATTCCTTCTTTTTTCTACGACTACTCCTTCTTTCTCTATCTGGATATGGCGAGGGTGGTTCGTGCGGAGAACGATACCCCCTCGCCCTTGCAATACGGCGTTGAGAGATTTCTGAAAATCCAATTCCCTTTGTGTGTATCCAGGCGTATCCGCATTGGCTATATTATTAGCAATATACCGATGATTAATTTCTGCTACTTTCATTGCAGAAATTAACATCGTTTCAGCACTTATTTTTCCTATTCCATTGACCATTTATCGTAACCATTTTTAGATTTTGGTTCTTTATTTAGCAAATGATATGCCACATGAATAAACTTTTGTATCTATCAAGAAAACAAGCACTTAACCCATTTTGCTTTTTTTGTATGCTTGAAAACAAAGATATTTTTTCCCCTTTCAAAGGAAATTTTTTCTTTTTAAGAGCCCAATAAAATATAAAGAGATATTTTTTATAAAGGTTTATAAATTAGGGAACAAGTTGGAGGACCCCCAGGGAGGGAATATTTTTTATTAAGAAGTGTGAACCCATTTTTTTCATAAAAGATAATATTTTTTTCCTTATGCGTAATCACATAAGCAGGAACTTTGTCCCGATTAGCACAGGAAATTAAATGTTGAACTAAAGCACTTCCAATTCCTTTTCCCTGTGCGGAAGGGTGTACTCCCAGAATATCCAAAATCCATGTAGGCTCTTTTACCTCACTTCGGGTTCTACTTTGATTATCCCAATAAGCACGCAAAGGTCGCCAAAAATTTCGGAATATTAATTTAGGCACAGCCCGAAAAAATCCTGCTTTTATAATATAGTGGAAAGGGATATGTGGATAGAGAGACGGGGGGATACAACCCGCAACACCTTGAACATCTTCATCAACAAAAACGGAATTAAATGTCATTAAAAGTCGAAGCCAACGCTCGTATGTCCATGTTATAAATTCCTTACGGAATTTTTCCTCAGGGAACATATAACAAACCAACCCATCATCATAAAAAGCATGGACTAAAGATTCTACTGCTTTCTCTATATCCGCTTCACGAATTTCTCGGATATGCACCACAGAAACTTTTTTATCCTTACATTATTTATCTATAAAAGTTTAATTTTTTATCGGTCTGTATGTCGGCGGTCAATAAAATAGATACTCTTCCCGTTGACAGGTTGGGCTTTTTGTCGGACCTGTGCCAGCACCTCAAACATTTTCTTTGCATTTCGGAAAGGACGGAACTGATTATGCACAACACCTAAAGACAGTGCCATCAATGGGCATTTTATCTCCGTTCCGTTCCTATCTACGGCAAGAATATATCCATGCTCATATTCTTGGGAAGTGTATAATTCCTTTTTTTTCTGGTCAAATGATGTAATTAAGGCTTCACAAAATTTTTCGACATCTGAAGCATTTAATAAAATGACAAAGTGTTCGCCTCCCATGTGAGCCATAAAACATTCATAAATACCCAAACTCTTTTTTACTTCTACCATAAGGTCTGCAAGAAAAGTTAAGGCTCGTTTCTGTCCTTCCGGACCCCGTGAAACACAATACGGTTTAAAACCTGTCATGTTTACATATACAACCGCTATTTGTTCGCCCCTTGCCAATTTATGGTTAATTTCTCTTTTGATTGCATCCGTACCGGGAAAATTAGTTATCTGATTTCGACTATTTACAGAGGCTATTAACACTCCTAAAGATGAAATCTTGTCCATTAACCGTTCTAATTTAAAGGGTTTAACCAGATAATCATCTGCCCCTTGTTCCAAACCATGCAGAACCTCAGGTTCTTCTCCTAATGCTGTTAAGATAAGTATAGCTGTTTTATAAATTTCAGGGTCTCTTCTGATTTTACGACATATCTGATAACCAGTAACCCCGGGAAGCATAATATCCAGAAGCACAACATCCGGTTTATAACTTTTTGCCTTTTCAAAAGCACCTTCCCCGGTGTTTATAACATCAACCTGATGTCCCTCGCTTTGTAATTTAACCTTTATAAGTTCTGCTAAATCTAAGTCATCATCAACAATTAGAATCCTCATTTATTCCCTTTCTTTAATAAACTTAAAAAAATTAATTAAAACTTAAACATATACGATTTTACAAAATTATACACAATAAAATCATTTTCATTTATTTCATTTGTTTTCAAATGAAACTTTCTAACGGTGAAATTCAATTTATATTTTGTGATACACCATTTTTCTATGATAACATTAAATAGAAGCATAAACATCAAATAGAGGATGGATAAAATATGAAAAAAAGTAATTTGTTTTTAAGACGATTTGCTTATGTATTTATATTTATTGCACTTGGAATTATTTCTATTTCTAATATCAATTGTTCCAAACCACCTCCCCCCCCTCCTCCCCAACAAGAACCCCCTCCGCCAAGTCCGGAACAGATACAGTCTGAAATGCGTTCTGCAATCCAGCCATGGGTAGATGCTGTAGTAAATAATACCCGTCTGCCGCAAGATCAACAAGATACTATTGTAAATAATTTTCGAGGAATTAAAGCGAAATACTCCGCAATTGAGAACGGCAAAATCGCTATAAGCCGAATTGCTCCGGAGATAGAAGAAAATATAAGAAAAGCAAGAGATAACCAGAGGTGGGCTCTTGTTATCGCAGGAATAAATATTTATGATGTTTTGCGTCCCGGAGCCTCGGCTCCTGATGGGAAATATGCCCGATTAAAGGAAAGGGCAGAACTTATGCTCTCTCGCCCTCGTGTTGAAGTTACAGGCTTTCTACAAGCAGAAAATGATTTGTATGTATTCCTTAATGTAACGGATACCAAAACAAATAAAACAGAAAATTTTAAAGTTCGCGAAGGTGAAGAATTTTACGAGCCTGAAAACCCACAGACAAAACAAAAAGAACCAGCCAAACTTCGCATAGTTCGGGTTATTGGAGACCAACAATCCGTTGAGATACTCTACATTCCTGCAAACGATACATGGATAGTCCCCGGACCTAAAAATAAAGGTTAGTAAAACCGACTAAAAAATTGATTTCAAAAATGACCGATAATTTGTCAAAAGAGACATGGGAACATTCTAATGAAATTAAAGAAGGTATTGTTCTTTCCTTATCGGAAAAGTTCTTCTACTCTTTCCTTTTACTTTGTATAACATTCCTCGCTTATGCCAATACATTAAATAATGACTGGGTTTGGGATGATGCTTCGTCAGTCCTTATGCACAAACATGTTCAAGACCCTAAAAAGATTTTTCAACTTTTTCTCGAAGACCAGCACGCTTTTGGAAGGGGGCAGGGAAATTTCTATCGTCCTCTGGTTTCTGTTTCCTTTATGCTTGATTACCTTCTGTCCTATAAACAGGAAAAGGAAAATTCTTTATTTCCTGTAATTTCTCCCTTAGTTTTTCATATAACCAACAGCCTTTGGCATGCATGTGTCGTTATCCTTGTATTTTTATTACTAAACCGACTAAAAGCCCCTTTTTTTGTTTCTTTCTGGACAGGTGTAATTTATGCTGTTCATCCTATTCCTACAGAAGCCGTTACCTACATTAGTGGTCGTGCAGATATGATGTCTGCTGTTTTCCTATTAGCAGGGGTTATTTCTTGTATCCAGTATTTACAGGGAGAAAAGGGACTGCGAAAAAAACTATATCTAATCGCCTGTCCATTATTTTTTACTTTGGGACTACTCAGTAAAGAATCCAGCAATATTTTTCCTCTTTTAATTTTACTCATAATACCTTTTACACCCAATATTCAAAATTTTCAAAAAGCACCAGGTTTCCAGCAAATAAAAAAATGGCTTCCTCTTTTACTCTCTGTAATAGTTTCTGCAATCTATATTGTTTTACGAATGACCCTACTAAACTTTTCAGAAAAGTCGGTTTCTATCATTAAAACATGGGGCGATAAAATTGTAGAAATCGGGCAATCTTTCGCTTTTTATATTCGAATTCTTTTTTTTCCTTTTGGTTTACATATGGAACAAACCCTTGAGAACACCCCCTATTGGACAGCATTACTTGGATACGCTTTTTTAATCATCATCAGTCTAATTGCTTATTGGTCATGGAAAAACAAACTGTATAGAGTTTTTATAAGTATTTTATGGTTTTTAATTACATGGTTCCCTATCTCAGGTTTTTTTACATTGAATGCACCCCAAGCAGAACATTGGATGTATACACCTATGATAGGTTTCTGGTGGTGTGTTTTGGAGATAATTTGCTACTATATAAAACCTCTGACTTCGCAAAACTCTTATAAAAAATATATACTCCCTGCAATAAATATCTTACTTATCATTATAACCCTTTTTTATTTTTATTTAACTTACCTTCGAAATCAAGAGTGGAAAGATAACGAGACTATATTCTGCAGCACATTGTACTATAATCCCAATACAATACGAGTTCGATATAATCTTGCAGTAACTTATGAAGAAATAATGAAAAACTACCCTGGTGCAAAAAGAGAATATCAAGAATTGATGAAAATATATGATAGGATTAAAAGAAAATCTGGAGTTTTAGAAAAACAAATTTCCTTCATGAATGAAGAAGAAATTGAAACATGGCTTTCTTTTGGAAAAACATTGTTTAATATGGGAAAATTTAACGAATCTATAGAACATCTAACACCCGTAAGTTTTTTAGTAAAACAAAAGAATTTTGTCCCTTATGGAATTGAAGCATTGTGGTATATTGCTCAATCTTCTCTTGCTTTGGGAGATATAAAAACATATCAAATGATTTCTTCTCGAATACAAACCGCGGATGAAAAATTATTAAAAGAAATACAGAAAATTTCTACAGGCGGAAAATTGGCAGTGCCTTCCTATATGCCTGTTGAAAACTAAAATCATAAGATAAAGGGAATGGATATGCTTAAACACAGACTTTTACATCCTGAAATTCTTTATGCTATTGCAGGTGCCGGTCACGGTTCAAAAATTTTAATTACAGATGGGAATTACCCTGCCAGCACAAAAGAAGGGGTATCTGCAGAGACTGTTTATCTTAATCTTGCTCCGGGAATTGTAAAAGTAACTGAAGTCCTCGATACACTGCTTACTGCAGTAGAGATTGAAGAAGCGTATGTAATGATGCCTAACACAGGAGAAGAACCGGAAATTTATAAAGAATTTCGTCAATCCCTGCCCCATTTATCATTGATTAAGTTAGACCGATTTGATTTTTACGATTGTGCATCCTCTTCAGATACCTGCTTACAAATTGTTACCGGTGACCAGCGTCTTTATGCTAATATATTGTTGACTATTGGGGTAGTAAAACCCTAAACATGATTATTCGTTTGCAAATTGCAATTTTTGTTAAAATAAGATAATAATATATTATAAATTGTTGACAATTTTCTTGACAAAAGATATAAAAAATGATAGAATTAAAAATAAACTAAAATTGAAGATTACAAACGAATTATAATTATGGAGATGAAACATGTCTGAATTTGAAAACCTTTCTCCCGAAGAAGAAAAAAAGAAAAAGGAAGAAATTCCCAGTGCGGATTCAGGATTGGGAAATCTTCCACCTTTAAGTGATTTTGATACAGGTGAAGTTTCTGACCTAAGCAGTCAACTTCCTCCATTATCTTCTTTCGATTCCGACGCTTTCAAAAAAGCAAAAGGAAGTGATGACTTTGAAGGAGGATTACCTCCTATCAGCGATATAGATATTGTGGTGCCGGAACCGACAGGTGGTAATATCAAAACAACTCCAACAGAATTTGATAAATTAGGTGGCTCGGCATTAGGTTCTCTTTCGACACCCTCACAGCCTGGAACGAAAAAACCTTCCTTCCAGGACCTTGCTGCTGACAGTGATTTCTCCCCGGAAACTCCTGAAATAGGACCGGGTCCTATTAGTCTTGAATCAGGTTTAGAAACTCCATTAGGTGATAGTGCTTTTGGCGGTGGTAGTAAAGGAGGCGTATTCGACCTGAAATCTGCACCTCCTTCCGAAACTGTCGCCACGGCACCAACACAAATTATAGAAACTCCTATTTTTGGAAGTGCTCAGACACCGTCGCCTGATTTTGGTTCACCCGCTGTGGGATTTGGTGGAGTGCAAAGTGGTGGTTCATCTGCTCCTGCAGGCATAGAAGGATTAGGAACGGATATTTTTGGAGCACCCATTGGTCCCGGTTTAGAAACACCTATTCCGGAATTCACAGCAGGGTCCGGTGTGGCTGTAACACCCCCAATTGCACCTACAACTTCTACACAACCTCCTACAGATACAGGTGCACCTGCTGCACCGGCTAAGAAAAAGAAATTTAAAATTCCGATGGCACCCATTGCCGCAATTATTGCATTGATTATTGGTATAATTGCGGGTCCATTCTTATCAAATTATCTACCTATTCCAAATCCCGCAAAACAGGAAATCGCCGCGTTAGAAAACCAATTGAAACAGCGAGATGAAATTATACACAGATATTCTGACATCCATGAGAATGCTCCCGGTTCCAAATTAAATCCGGAGGAAGTCCAGAAATTGCAAAATGAATTATTAGATATCTCAAATAAAATTAAGTCTGCCCAACAAGAGTTGGATGGCGTAAACGCAAAAATAACCGAACGGCAGTCGGCATTACAAGCAGTAGAAGCAGATATTGCCGCGAAAAACGAACAATATGTTTCTGCTCAAGAAGCATATGATAATCTGGTTAATGAAACTGAAATTATTAAAGCCCGTCAAACAGGACTTTTAGCAGAAATAGAAAGACTTACCAATCAGGTAGGACAACTGGAAGAAGCCAATGCAAGAAGCCTTGCTATAAAAGAATCCTTTTTACTTGATATTGATAAGCTCATTATCCAGATTAAGGAATCTTTGCCCTTAACACCTGAAAAGTATTCCGTTCATGAACGATTAGCACGCGCAGAATCTTTACGACAAAAAGCCGAAACTTCAAATTGGATAACACCAGAACTTCAACAGGAATTTACCAAACTTTATCAAGATGAAATTGAAATAGGAAAACGACAGGAGTATTTCTATGCAAAAATCAATGTGAAAGACTCCTTAGGAACTCCTGTAAACAAATGGGCAGAATGTCTCATGAAAGGTTCTTGGGGCGTTTATTACAGAACACTTGATGGTAAAAATATTGGCGTATTCCAGAATATAAAACCTGAAGCCGTCACACCCGTATGGGGATTTCAGGAAGGACTTCCACCTAATGTTGTAGCCCAAATTGAACAGGAAATTACTTCTGCAAGACCTGCAGATTTTGAACAAGTTGTTGTTAAATTAGCAGAAAAACAACTGTCCTCCGAGCCCAAATCAACAGTACAAAAACTATACAGTTCTCTTCAATAAAGATCTCTTTCTCCTTCAAAAATTCTAAAAAACCTCTTTCTCTCTTTGAGAGAAAGGGGTTTTTTATATTAAATAAAAGATTATAAAGATTATAATCCCCAAACAAATCCGATAGATACCAAAAATCTTAAAATCATGTGTTTTGATATATTTTAAGAAAAAAGCAATAACAAAATAAGCCACAACAAAAGAAATTATCGAGCCAGATATTAATACAATCCATTCATTAAAACTAAAATGAAATCCATGCTTTAATAGTTTTAATCCGCCAGCACCTAATAAGGTCGGAATAGCCAGATAGAAAGAAAATTCGACCGCAACACTTCGCGTAGCACCTATTATCATGGCACCTATAATTGTTGCCGCAGACCTCGACACACCCGGTATCATTGCAATGCACTGGAATAAACCTACTCCAAGACAAAATAAGACTGTTAATTCTGTTACTTGATTATAACCTTTGCCTCCGATTTGTAATTTTTCAATCCCTATTAAAATAATCCCCCCTATAATAAGGGATATAAGCACTGTTGTTGTATTGAAAAGATAATAATCAATAATATCATCTAATAAAAAGCCAAGAATTCCCGCAGGTATGAATGCAATCCCTATTTTAACCCAGAGAAAAAACCAATTTTTCATCTCATCTGTGTTATTAAGTGGAGGCAGCAATGTTTTATAAAAATAGAGTAATACCGCTAATATAGCGGGAAATTGAATAACGACAAGAAAGGTATCCTGAAAAGTTTTATCTCCTTGCAAAGGGAACCAGTTCTCTGCGAGTATCAAATGTCCTGTACTACTGATGGGCAAAAATTCGGTTATCCCTTCAATAATTGCAAGAAATGAGGCATTGATAACATCCTGTATCATAATAGTTTTTCATCCTCTTATCTTATTTACTTCCTGCTAAAATTATTTCTACTTCCTTAGGTGCTTTAAATTGCGTTTTTATCTTCCCTTCTTTATCTTTTTCATGTCGAAGCGAAACAAGTCCAAAAGGTGTGGGCATGGCTCCCTCTGCATAATCCAAAGTATCCCCCAGATAAGGCACTATCCGTATTTTTTTACATGACGGAGCGATAGGTTGAATTCCAAGAATATATTGAATTAACCACGCTGTCGGTCCAGAAGCCCATCCATGACAAAGACTGTGTCTTAATCCTATATAGCAATGTTCCCCAAAATCTTTATGTATGCTCTTTTTACCCTGTGGGACAACCTCATGTATTGGCACGACATCTCCTTCTAACCAGCGAACATCAAAATGTTCCCAGAAAGTTGTTGCACCCATATTTAGCATTGGTCCCCAATAATTACGAATCAAGTCTAATCCTCCGGCTAAATCCCCTGCCATTGCCTTTGCCTGCAACACATAAAAACCGTAGAAAGTAGACAATCCTGACAAGGGGTCTTTCTTAAAACATTCTTCATTCACCCGAACAGGATTTTCCAATCCAGCAATAACCCCTAACGCCCGAGATTGTTTGACCTGATGTTCCGGGGCTCGATATTTTTTCATTTGTTCTCTTATTTTCGAACATTGTACAACCAAATCAGTTTCGTTCAGTTCTCGTAACAAATTCTCCGCACAAGTAAACGCCCAATATAGCAAAGATTGCAATCCAGAATGAATAGCATCTTTATTTTCCGCTGTACTCCAATCCAAAAACCTTGCTTCTGGTAAAATCTCCTTACCATTTTCATCAACGCATTTTAGCATTTGTTGGACCAAACCTTTTAAATAGCCTCTCTGCTGTTCCATATATTCTTTTCTTGAAAACATAAAATACCAGTATTCCTGAATAATCACCCACCATAGCGAATAAGAACTAATACCATTCATCCAACCGGGCAGAGGTGTATTATCGCGGACGAAATCTAAACTTTTCTCAATAGTAGCGTTATACCCGAAAAGATAACTTAATACGACTGTCTCCACATGCATATCACCAATCCATACTAATCGGTCTCTTTTTATCCCATCCCATAAATAATCCTGTAAACACAAATGAACAGTATAAGCACCTGTTTTCCATATCTTGTTCAGGAACTCATCACTCGAATTAAAACTCCCTAAATATTCCAAATCTTGAATTAATACAATGGCTTTAATACCTGTGCAAAGCCATTCTGTTTTTGGTTTAATCATCTCTATCCGCACGAAACGGAACCCTGTCGTTCCTACTTCATTATATCCATACCAGGGGAGTAAAACCGTGCCGTTATGAATAGCATGGTCTTGGTCTGGCTCTCCCATTGCTTCAACTACAGACTCACCAAAAGTAATTTTCAAAGGCAATGGGGTTTTATCTCTGACCATTCCCTGACCCAATTGAATTCCTCCATGAATTTCTCTGCCAAAATCTAATACAAATGCTGGAGGCTCATCTCCCTCATATTTAATAGATACAGTTTTCTGGGGGTTGGAAAGCAATCCCTCCAAATCAATATTTTGCAGGGACTCGCTCTTCCATACTACACGAACAGGAAATAAGTTAAACCGAGAACGAACATCTTTTTCCTTTAAAAAATCCAGCATACAAAACTCCTTCGTTGTAATAATATTTATTAAAACAAAAACCCACCTTCTTATATGAAAGAAACAATCCAATTATAAATTAACACATTATTAGAACAGAAATGAAACTAACATCCCTAATATATCCGCAGGATATTTGCTTGGCCAACGAAGGAATTCTACATGCCCATCCATATACAAACAATTCCCTCCACCTGGCACATGGTTAAAGGTTGAAGCACCTCCATAAACCGCAATTTCATCCCACATAACAGGAATTTCACTCGCTGCTTTTGAGGATGCCGCAGGATTATTAATATCTGTTATTAAAAATCGCTCTATACCCATTCTTAATCGCGGAACAGGACCTAAGTCCTTTAATTTTGCATCTATCCTCTCTTGAAGAGGAACACCTGAATCATAAATCTTATATGCTTGTAAAACAATATCTGTCTTGACATATTGTAAGGCGGTTGTTAAAGGGTCGTTTAAATTTATCTGGCTTATATCCGTTGGAACTTGCACACCAGGAATTAAAACCACATCGGGATGAAGTGCCCAACCAAAATAATAATAACTTCCTCTCGCTAATCTACAAGGTTCAACAGGTTGTTCGAGATTATTATCCTTGTGAAAGGCTTTGCGAACATTTTCTGCATCAGAATCAGATGGACATACCAGGATATTTACATCTGTTAAATATTCAGGATAAAGCAAAGCACCATCAAATGTGGCATCTCTTGCAAAACTTCCATCACAATTGAACAATTTCATATATGGGAACATTTCTCCCTTTGCCTCATTAGCATACATATTAAAAATAACACCCATCTGTTTAAGGTTATTTTGACAGGAAGACCGTCTTGCCGCCTCGCGAGCCCTTGCCAAAGCTGGAAGTAAAATCGCTGCAAGAATCCCAATAATAGCGATAACCACCAACAGTTCAATAAGAGTAAAACCTTTGAATGAGATTTTATGTTCCATACCAAAATCCCCTTTTATTTCTGTTTATTTAATTGTATAGAGCAAAAACAAGTCTTTTTTAAGACTATCATGTTTTTTATTTTTTTAAAATTTTTTTATTATCTTTAACTCAATGGTTTAATACGGATATTTCGATACCACACTTCTCCCCCATGGTCTTGTAATAATAAGTATCCTTCTTTCGGTAATGATGCGTATGCCACCGGGAATTTTCCTAATGGCGTGGTCATCTTATCCAAAAAAGTATGAACAATCAGCCAGCCATTCATTACAACCTTTACTTCAGACCCTTGAAGGGTAATATCATAAGAATTCCATTGCCCCACAGGAAAAGACATATTATACATAGGCGTGGTAATATCATAAATAGCCCCGCAACTGTTTTTATTCGGCGGTTTTCCATAATCTTCAAGAACCTGTATTTCAAATCCACGATACACAGGGTCATTGATTTGCGAACGCAGAAAAACCCCACTATTGGCTCTTTTGGTAAGTTTAAATTCCAGATGTAATTGAAAATCAGAAAAAGTTCTTTGAGAAAAACCGACATATCTTAGGGGATACCATGTCTTTCCAAATATATGTAAGACACCATCATCTTGAATTTCAAAAATATTCATATCATCTGTAACATTTTTCCAATAACCTCTATTTTCTGGGGATAGCAAATCAATCCAACCCTCTTCATCAGGCACTTTTGTTATTTCCCCAATCGGTATAGGTTTTCTTAAAATTTTATCCGCCCAATAAAAAAAATTTACACCTATATAAATTCCAAGAACCAACACAATCAACATTAATAAAAAAATTTTTTTCTTTCCCATAGTAAAATCTTCTATAAAAAAATTCGTTAAAAATATTTTTTTGTCGCAATAAAACTTGCATAAAGGCTATGATTAATGATTAAATACATTTTACAAAAGGATTTAGAAAAAAACAACCTTGAATAAAGGAGTTCAACCCATGGAACCAGAAAAAGAAGCTCAGGCAAACACACTAACGAAGAGAGACCTTGTGAATCAAATATCCGAGGATTTAGGGTTCACCCAAAGCGATGTCGCTAAAACAATTGAAAAGGCACTGGAAATTATCACCCGGAAATTAGGAGAAGGGAAGCGTTGGGAAATACGCAATTTTGGCGTATTTGAGGTAAAAAAGAGAGCCCCTCGCAAAGGAAGAAACCCGAAAACGGGTGTTGTTGTAGATGTCCCTCATAGATATGTTGTCACATTTAAAGCGGGTAAAGAACTAAAAAAACTTCTGTCTGACTTATCCAGTAACATCCAAGGAACTTCTTCAGAATCACAATAGTTTTTTATTGCTAAATTTCTAATAAATAATAAAAAAACTAATATTTATTTGTTACGATGAGAATTTTATCTGCCGATACAAGCACAGATGTAAATACCGTTGCTGTATTATCTGATAATGAGTTATTGGGTGAAATATCTATTAATGCAGGAAAACGACATTCGGAACGACTCGTTCCATTAATAGATACCTTACTTACCGAAGTTCAATTATCTATTGATGACATTCATTTATTAGCCATTTCAATAGGTCCCGGCTCGTTTACAGGTTTACGGGTTGGATTATCTACATGGAAAGGGATTGCTCTCGCAAAAGGATTACCTCTTATCGGCGTTCCTTCCTTAGACGCAATGACTCTGTTAGCACCTTTTTATAACACTGTTGTATGCCCTATTCTTGATGCTCGAATGAAGGAAATTTTTGCGGGAATTTACAGGTTTGAAGGAAGCCAGCGTAAAACAATTTGTGAAAATTTTTTAGGAAGTATTCATAACTTTATCAAATTATTAAAAGAATGTAAAAACACTGAAACTATTATCTTTTTAGGGGAAGGTGCCTCGTTATATCAGCAAATCCTGGCAGAAAACTTTCCTCAATCAAAATTTGGGGAATGTTGGTGGAGCCATCCTCGTGCTTCTGCTGTAGGAATAGAAGCCTTATCTTTGTGGCAAAAAGGCTATAAAAAGGAAGTTGATGAGATTCTTCCTATCTATTTGCGTTTATCTCAACCGGAAGAAAAAAGGAAAAAATGTCTGAACCCTATGACATAATAATTAGCCCTCAAAATGTCGAAATCAATGTCTTCTTACTGGAAGAAGAACATGTTGACCGCGTCCATGCAATGGAAGTGGAATCTTATCCCGATGCATGGTCAAGGGAATTATTTTTACCGGAAATTAATAATAGAGCAGGTAAATTTTTTGTTTTTTTTATTGAGGATTCCCTCATAGGTTATGCGGGTTATTGGTTAGGAGGCGAAGAAGCACATATAACCAAATTTACAGTCGCCCCTGCATATCGGAGGCAAGGATTAGGCACATTCTTTATGAATTACCTCTTTGAACAGGTCAGAAAAGAGGGGGCACAACGAATTATATTGGAAGTGCGAGAAATGAATTATCCTGCACGCTCCCTTTATGAGAAAATGGGTTTTCATACAATAGGCATACGCATAGGTTACTATGCAAGGACACTAGAAAATGCAGTGGTAATGGTTCGATATTTAAATGAGGAATCGGACAAAGAAGATATAATATATGATTAACAAATATGTATTTTGGCACCCTCAGGAATAACTCCACAATTACATGCCTGTTCAATAAACCAATGAATCCCCTCAAATTCCAATGACGCAAGATTGTAGTATATGTCTTCAATACCTTCCAGCTGCGTTACAGATTCTTCAGGTATTTCTTCTGTTTTTAACATTCCCCGTTTTAACTCTGTTAAATTTTCTTTGGCGTTGTCCCATATATGCCCAAGAACATTCCGAATCTGCCTATAGTCGGAATCCCCACGACACAACCACACCCGGCATACCATCGGATAAATACTAACCTGTTTCCATAATTCTCCTATGTTGTAACTATATATACCCTCCTGTTCTTTCTTTTCCTTAATATCATCAATGAGCCATGCATCCTCATCTCCATTTCCTTCTCTGTTAATATTCAACAAATTTTCAACAGAATTTTTATTTAAAAGACGCCATACGACCTTTAACCAATCTTCCCAATGTCTATACTGCTCTCCAACAAAAATATTTTTTATCTCGTGAATTGGTTTCCGAGAATATAGAACAGGTGCAGGAACTCCTCCGGATGTAGCAATTCCGACTCCGGGTATTATGAGACTTTCAGGAAAATGAACAGCCATCAGCGGAGGACATAAAATTCCATCTACTTTCCCTTGAATAAAACTATCCCATAAAGCAGTTAGAGATAACCATTCAAATTGAGTAGAAGAAATTCTTTTAACCGCACGGATTAAGGGAACGGCTTCATACGAGAATAAAGCAGATAAACGAACCATATATTTGCCCTCAAAAATAGTGTTATTATTATTATACCTTACTAAACCTTTTTGTAAATCTTTTATCTTCATGAGACAAATTATTTTCATTTGGTAAAATTATTATAGATGTTTACTTATCCTACTCTTTCACAAAAATATGTTATTCTATAAATAGGTGTACTCTATGAAAATTATAGGACTTACTGGTGGTATAGCCAGTGGAAAAACAGAAGTAGCAAAAATATTTCAAAATCACGGGATTTATGTAATAAATTCAGATGAAATTGGACACCATGTTTTGTCTAATCCAGAAATCAAAGAAAAAATCGTCAGTATTTACGGAAAATCTATATTAAAAGATGGTCAAATAGACCGAGATAAGTTAGGACGCATTGTTTTTTCTAATCCCGAAGAAAGAAAACGAATTAACGAACTTATACATCCGTTGGTTATTGCCGATATAATGAATAGGATACAACAAGCCCAGCAACAAGGGCATGAAATAATTGTTATTGAATCAGCACTTATCGGAGAAGAAGAAAATCGTTTTCCCGAGTGGTTTAACGGCATTATATTGGTTATTTGTCCAGAGGAAATAAGGATACAACGACTTATGAATTTGCGAAAGCTTTCATACGAAGAAGCCAAACTACGAATTCAATCTCAAAGACTACCTGAAGAAAAAATAACTTTGGCTAAATGGCTAATTCATAACAATGATAACCTTACAAAATTAGAAGAAGAAACAGAAAAAATTATTAAGGAAATTTCCGATGTCGTTTGATAATACCCACATAGCCCGATGTTCCGAATGCGGGAGATTAATGCCTAAAAAGAGAGGAGTAACTCTTTGTTCTCGCTGTCTTGGGAAACAAGAAACCGCTCCTGTCCAAAAAGAAGAATTAATAAAACCTAAAATAATTATTACTCCCTCCGATGAAAGGGAACCCAATATTAATGAAGAAATAGAAGCAACCAACGAAGAGGAAAAAACTAAAGTCCGTATTTGCTCTATGTGTGGAAAACATCCAGCACTTCCTAATCGTAATTTATGTCTGAGTTGTGCTTTGGATATGTACAAAGGATTTCAATCTGCCGCAAAGGAAATATCTGCAGAGAAACAATTGCCCTCTCCAGAAAAAATCCAATGGGCTTATGATACTTATACATCCACAAGAAGAATGGAACCTTTCCGACATGTCCGAACTCAAGGATTAACCTGGGTTAAGGGCTATAATTTGCATTAATCGTAAGTTTTAGTTATCCTTTATAAAAAAATTATTGATAGGAAACTAATGAAAAAAGCCATTCGATTTTTAATAGCAACGATTATCGGTCTTTTTTTATTTTGGATTGTCTTCCGAACCACAGACATTGGAGAATTATGGAAAACAATAAAATCATGTGACTTACGCTGGTTTGCTCTGTGCATTTTAGCAATCCTGATAAGTTTTATAACCCGTGTAATTCGATGGAACTTTATTGTAAATAGTAACGAAAATGTTTCGTTCCGTCACTTATTCACCTCTACACAAATAGGCTTCATGGCTAATTTTCTGCTACCCGGTAGAATTGGTGAGGCAATTCGTGCCGGCGTGCTAACAAAACTTACGCATATACCCTTATCTAAAACCCTCACCTATGTCGGATTAGATAGAACTTCTGACTTACTGGGGCTGCTCATGGTGCTAATTTTCGCTCTAATAGGTTTTCATCCAAAACAAGATATTGTCCTTCCGCCTGATGTGCTTAATGTAACAATACCTGCCAATCTAATACAAAAAACCGCTTTATTAACAATAACGATTATTTTCCTAATAGCCATTGCTTGCGTTTTCTTTTATTTATATTCTCGTAGGTTTTTAACTCTCATAAAGAAAGGCGAAAAGGTTTTAGGAGGAAGGGCTGTTCACTTTATCACAAAAATTTCAGAAAATATACGCGATGCTATCAGTATGATAAAAAAACCTAAAGCCATCTTAGGTGCAAGTTTCTTTTCTTGTCTTACCTGGGGAACCTTTTGGTTATCTTATATTTTTCTTTTCAAAGCATTTGATATACAATACCCGTGGTACACACCTCCAGTAAGTATTACATTATTATCCATTCTTATAAGTGTTCCCGGAGCACCGGGATTTATCGGGCAATTCCATGCAGGAATTATTGGAGGATTAGTTTTAACCGTACCAACGGTAGATATTAATATTGCACGGGCTATTGCTATATTAGGACATGGAGCCAATTTTATAAGTGTTATTGTTGTAGGACTTATATGTATATATATAGAGCAACTATCTTCCCATTCTTCAAATAACGAAAATATCTAATCTTACAAATAAAATAATAGTGTAGGGGCGAAAGATTTTCCGCCCCTACAAAAAACGGAGAGGTAATGTTATATGGTAAAAAAGATTAGTTTCTTTCGAATTTCGGTTTTAGTTCTTCTAAGGTTAAAAAGCCATCCTTATTTTCATCCTTCCGATTAAATACCTCATCATTCATATTCGGGAATAACTTTTTCACCTCCTCACGCGAGAGTTTGCCATCATTATCCGTATCTGCTTGTTTAAATTTTGCTCGAGCATGCTCCGCCCAATCACGGACATCTTCCTTCGTAATAAAACCATCATTGTTAGTATCCATTCGTTTAAACCGTTCTTCGGTTATGTGTGGACGAACTGCCTTTAACTCTTCTAAGGATACCTTCCCATCATTATTCGTATCTGCTTCTTTAAGCAATTCCATTACTTTTTGACCCATAGGTCGCTGACCTTCCGGTCCCGGTCCTCTACCCGGAGGAACAGGTTTATTGGGTGGTAATGGAGGTTTGGGTCCACGCGGAGGTTTAATTGACTTAAACTCATCCAGCGTCAATTTGCCATCACCATCTTTATCTGCTTCCTTGAAAACTTCCTCTACTCGTTGTTTCATTTTCTCACGAGGCATCTCCTCTCGAGAAGGTCTATTCCCTCTTTCCATCTTTGGAGGTCTATCGGGACGCATATCGTTCGGAGGTGGACCTTGAGGTCTGGGTGGACGGTTCTTATGCATTTCTATAAATTCCTCTAATGACAGATTGCCATCTGCATTCTTATCTGCCTTTTTAAATACCTCTTCCATAGCAGGACGATTAGGGGGTGGTCCCGGAGGTGGACCGGGTTCGTCTTTACCTATAGCACCCGGAGGTGGAGGACCTTGCGGTGCAGGCGGTTGAGCCATAGCCCATTGTGTCATTAATAGGACACACAACCCAGCGAACAGTGTTATTGTAATTTGCTTTTTCATGGTGGTAACTCCTTCTATTTGGTTTTATTTAATTTGTCTCTCCTTGAGACTTCATTATTGTAAACACCACTACTTATTAAAAGTTCCCTTTAAACAAAAGTTTGAAACGGATATCAGATTTATTACAAAATATTACAATTAGAACTTGTGGTCTTAAAATGATTAAAATATATTACTTACCGTAAACTATTATATGTTGTGAATGGAGTTGTTCTTTGATTTACGCAATAATTTCTGATATACATGCAAATGCAGAAGCACTCAAAGTTGTGTTAGATGCAATAGATAGAGAAAAAATTGAACAGATAATTTGTTTAGGTGATGTTGTTGGTTACAATGCAGAACCTAATGAATGTATTGATATTTTAAGGGAACGCAAAATACCCACGATATTAGGAAATCATGATGCCGTTGCCTGTGAATTAGAGGAGCCATGGGGATTTAATGCTGTGGCTCTTCCCGCCATTCTTTGGACACGAAAAGAATTAACGGAAGATAATAAAGAGTGGCTACAACGCCTACCTGACACATTAAATTTCGTTGATTTTGCGGCTGTTCATGGGGCTCCCAAAAACCATAATACTTACATTTTTACATGGGAAGATGTTCATCCCTTCTTATATTTCTTGGAAGAACAAAACACCGAATTATGTTTTCATGGGCACACACATATACCCATTATTCTCTCTTCCGATGGAACTTACAGCCTCGATGAAGATGGAAATTTTAAGATGAAACGGGGAAAAGAATATTTCATTAATCCGGGTTCTGTAGGACAACCTCGCGATGGTGATTCGCATGCCGCTTTTGGAATTTTGGACACTGAAACCAATATATACAAACAAGTTCGTGTCGAGTATAATATAGAAGTCACCGCAAGAAAAGTGCTCGAAGCAAGTCTACATCCTTTTCTTGCGGAACGACTACAACATGGAAGATAGTCTTCTATTCTTAACTCAAGCGGTAAGGTTTTTCAATTATGTCCGAAGCTAAAATCAGTCGTAAATCCAAAGAAACAGAAATTAAATTACTCGTCCGTTTTCCGGGAACGGGACAATCTAAAATAAATACAGGTGTTGGTTTTTTAGACCACATGTTAACACTTTTTTCCAAACACTCCGGCATGGATATTGAATTAGAGGCAAAAGGTGATTTGGAAGTAGATGCTCATCATACCGTAGAAGATGTTGGAATCTGTCTGGGGAAAGCCTGTGCCCAACTCTTTCCTGATATAGAAAAAAGAAACCGTTATGGACATGCCGTAGTCCCGATGGATGAGGCTCTTTCTGAAGTTATCATAGACCTCAGTGGGAGACCGTATCTTTATTTTTCTGCGGATTTACCCCGTGTTAAATTAGGAACATTTGATATAGAATTGACGGAAGAATTCTTTAGAGCCTTTTCAAATCATTTCAAAATAACTTTACATATCCTATTACGATATGGTAAAAATACACATCACTGTATAGAAGCCCTTTTTAAGGCATGTGCTCGAGCACTCTCTCAATCTCTGGAAGAAAACACCAACTATGCCCGTTATGGCTCTTCGACAAAAGGAATGATTGATTCATGATTGCAATTATAGATTATGGAATGGGAAATTTAAGAAGTGCACAGAAAGCCCTGGAAAAGGTCGGTTGTGAAGCAGTAATCACAGAAAATCCTAAAGACCTGATGGATGCTGATGCCGGGATATTGCCCGGTGTCGGGGCTTTTCGTGATTGTTATGAAGGTTTAAAACAAAAAGGATTTGTTGACCCTATCAAAGAATTTGTTCAAACGGGAAAACCTTTATTGGGAATATGTATAGGGCTACAACTTCTTTTTGAATATGGAGAAGAAGGAGGTGGCTCTGAAGGATTAGGAATTTTTAAGGGAAAAGTAATTCGATTTCCATCAACAGAACAAACGGGGCTCAAAGTGCCTCACATGGGTTGGAATTTGGTTCAACCTGTTCCTGGTAAAAACAACCCTTTACTTCCATCGGGTAAAGGTGGTTATGCTTATTTTGTTCATAGTTACTACCCTCAACCTACCGATGATAATATTGTTCTCGCAACTTGCGATTACGGAGTTTCTTTTCCCTGCATGGTAGGAAATGGCTCTATTTTGGGTGTCCAATTTCATCCGGAAAAAAGTCAACAATTTGGATTGCAAATTTTACATAATTTTGGAGAGTTCATTAAAAGGAAAACAACCTGATGTTTCGAAGAATATTAGTCCCTGTAGATGGAAGTGAACAATCGTTAAAGGGGCTAAGATATGCTATTCATTGGACAAAAAATGTAAAAGGGGGGCTAACCCTTCTTCATGTCATTGATATTAAACTTTTAGAAGGTCCTCTTTTACGCGATGTAAGTAGCATATTAGGTGTAACACCGTGGACGAATTATCAAAATCAGATACATGCTTTATTGGAAGAACGAGGGAAACAAATATTAAACCTATGTGAAACAGAGTGTCAGAAAAATGAAATTTCTTGTGAAAAAATATTAAAAACAGGTATTATTTCACGAACAATTTTAGAAGAAAGCGAACTATACGACATTATTATTATCGGCAAATCTGGCGAACATTCCCGTTGGTCAGAAGGTTTCTTAGGCGGGACCACGCAGGCGGTTATTCGTCGCTCCAAACGCCCAGTCCTTATAACCAATCAGGCTGAATTTCGACGGGGACCTTTTATCCTCGCTTATGACGGTTCACCATCAGCAAAAGAAGCACTTCGTATCTCTACCGAATTAGCAAAAATATGGGATGTTACCTGCCATGTTGTTTATGTGGCGAACAAACCTGAAGAAGAAATCATAAACGAGGCAATTAAATACTTAAAAACGAATGAGGTTCCTTTTTTATCTCATACAATTCATGAAAGTTCTCCTTCAACAGGAATATTAGATATGGCTCGAAAAATTTCTGCCGAATTAATTGTTATGGGAGCCTTTGGGAAAAATCGGGTCCATGAATGGCTTTTGGGTAGCAATACTCATTCTGTAATTCATACTTCAACATGTCCAACGCTTCTAACAAGATTAGGTTAAAAATATTTTTATGGAAACATATAATAATTTAAAAAAAGCCGAAGAAATGATTCGAAGATTCAAAGGGTTACCTTCCGTGCCTGTTGTTTTATCGGAGGCACTACGCATAACTGCAGACCCTTCTGTAAGTTATGATAAGGTAATCAAAATTATATCTCAAGACCCTAATCTGTCCGGGCGTTTGTTACGCATTGCCAATTCCCCTTATTACGGACTTAAACATCGTGTAACAAACCTTCAACTGGCTTTAGTCATACTCGGCATTCGGGAATTCCGATGTATCCTTATCGGGTCGGCAGTTCTTGACCTGATGAAATTCAAAAATTTGCAGTATCAGGAACTCTATAAAAAACTGTGGCGAGAAAGTCTTTTCATGGCTTCCTTCTGTCGTGAGTTATCGCAATCATTAAAATTACCTTATGAAGGGGAAGATTTCCTTGTAGGTCTTCTTGCCAATATAGGCGCATCTATTTTACTAAGTGAAATATCTCAAAAATATTTTGAAATCATAAATCAATCCCTCAATAATCATAAAAAGCAGTTAGAACTTGAACAGCAACAATTTGGCTTTATACAAACGGATATAGCAAATATCTTTTTAAAGGATTGGGATATTCCACCAGTCCTTTGTGATACTATCTGGCGACAATACGATATAGATTATTTACCGATAGATAGCGCCATTGACCCGAAATTATCCGCATTACTAAGATTAGCTCGATACTCCCTGATAGAGATTCAGGAATCCGTTACCTATCAAGAAACCCTACAAAAATCTTTTACTATACTTGATACTACTTTTGAAAATTGCAAAGGTTTATGGGAAGAAATTAAAAAGTCCAAACAAACAATTCTTACTCAAAGTAAAATAGATTTAGAAAGCCTGTCTTAAAAGATACTAAAAGGATTTTAAGATGAGTAAAAAACAAAATATAAAATTAAATAAAGACGAGACATTGGAATCTATCGAACAAGAACTGAACAGTGCCATTCAATTCCTTGAAACTGTTAATCAAAAAGTACTCGAAACATTAAAAGACTCCCAAAAAGAAGAAGTAGAGATAGAAAAAAACAATGCAGAAAGTCCTGATATTGATAAAATTAATCCTGAAATTAATTCGTAATAATTAAGTATAATATCTGCATTGCTAAAAAATAATTTTTTAAACCTTTTCAATCCCTGTAAAATAACCGACTGAAATGACAAATTTTCCTTCTGACCAAAAGTTAAGAATTCTCATTACCGACCCCCACATTAAAGGCGGTGGACAAATTACTTATGTTTGCAGACTTGCCAAAGGGCTTCGGGAACAAGGGCATGAAGTTTATGTGGGATGCCGAAAAAATAGTATCTTTGTTGAATTCGCCCAAACATTTCAATACATACCATTAAACAGGTTCTATTTCGCAGGCGGATTAAGACCCAAAAAATGGATTGAAGATATCATTACTTTTAAGGCAACCCTTCAAGAAATAAAACCTGATATTATCCATACCAATGGCTCGCAAGACCATTGGACTTCTGCTATTACCAATCAATTACTTCATCACCGTTTTTGCCTTGTGCGAACCCGCCACAATACCTACTCACTCAGCAATCACCTGCTAAACCGCTGGCTAAACTTAAAATGCACCGATTATCATATCGCTGTCTGTGAGTTGGTTCGTCAGGAATTGATTAATAATAATCATTTCCCCGAAAACCGAATCTGTTCCATTCACAATGGAGTTGATATAAAAGAATTTCAACATAATGATGAACATAGAGAAAAATCTCGCAAAGAATTCGGTTTTCAAAATACGGATGTTGTCTGTGGTATCTCTGCAAGATTATCTCCTGCCAAAGGGCATATTTATCTTTTCAAAGCATTGCAAATGATTGCCTCAGAATGTCCTGAAATAAAGTTGCTTGTATTAGGAGCAGGGGAACTGGAAAAAGACTTAAAAAAATTAGCCATTGATTTGGGTATTTCTGACAAAATTGTTTTTGCAGGTTATCGCAAAGATATGGCTTATTGCACTCAGGCTTTCGATATTGCCGTTCTCCCTTCTATTGATTGTGACACATCATCATTTAGTCTAAAGGAAGCCATGGCAGAAGGAAAACCTGTAATCGCTTCTAATTACGGAGGTCTGCCTGAAATTATAGATGATGGTATCGAAGGCAAAATTGTTCCCGCAGGAACTGTGGAACCGTTAGCACAAGCTATTAAGGAACTTGTAAAAAATTCGGAAATAAGAACAGAAATGGGGAAAAGAGCCAGAGAACGGGCCATTTATAAGTTCAGTATAGAACAGTTTATTAATAAAACTTTAGAAGCATACTTTAAGGCATTGGAGTTTCATCGTGAAAATATTACACATTGATGAACAACAGACATGGAGAGGAGGAGAGCAACAAGCCTGCTGGCTGATGGAAGGACTTTGTTCTCATGGTGTTGAAATATATGCTGTTGGAAGGGAAAATAGTGAATTTATAAGCCGTTTAAAAACAATCTCCCATATCAGGACATTTACCCTCCCCCTTCATTCAGAATTTGATTTATACTCTGCATGGAATATAGCCAACATTGCCCGAAAAAATAAAATAGATATCATTCACGCTCATACAAGTCATGCTCATTCTCTGGCAATTCTTTCCACTTTTTTTTATACCAAACCTAAAATTGTTGTTTCTCGAAGAGTTAGCTTTCCCCCTGCTAAAAATATTTTTTCACAATGGAAATACAACCATATTGACCTGATTATCCCTGTATCCTATTTTGTAGCAAAAATCTTAAAAGAAAATGGTATTGCTGAAAACAAAATTAAGGTGGTTCGAAGTTCCATAGACTTATCTCATATAGATGTTCCTCCCTATAAAAAAAGGGAACTCGGAGTTGATGACAATGTAAAAATTCTTTTGAACGCAGGAGCCCTTGTCCCGCATAAAGACCACTTTACATTATTGAATGCATTTGCAGAAGTTAAAAAAGTTTTTAATGATATTGTATTACTTATTGCAGGTTCCGGTCTCTTACAAAAGGATATACAATCCGAAATAGACAAACTTCATTTATCTCCGCATGTCCGTCTCTTAGGATATAGAAATGATGTTCCCCGACTTATTCGAACATCTGATATGTATATATCTTCTAGTTGGTCTGAAGGGTTAGGCACTTCTATTTTAGAAGCATTAGCAAGTGAAAAACCTGTTGTTGCCACTGAAGCAGGCGGTGTATCTGAAATGGTAATAAATCACGAGACAGGTCTTTTAGTTCCTAATAAAAATCCTCAATTATTAGCAGAAGCCATAATTTACATGTTGTCCCACTCTGAAGAAGCAACGAACATGGCAAAAAAAGGTAGAAAACATGTAGAAGATAATTTTACAGTCCAAAGAATGGTCAATGAAACCTTGTCGGTGTATCAAAAATTGATACAATAATTATTAAAAATAAAGGGATAATTAGAAAAAACCATGAATATGGAACCCGGTATTACTGTTTTAACATTAATTCCTAATGCAAAAGACCGTATTCCTCGCTGTCTTGAAAGTGTATCCTGGGCAGACGATATTTTTTGTGTGGTAGACCCTAAAACAAACGATGGGTCTGAAGAATTGGTGAAGCAATATACAAATCATGTGGTCGTGCATGAATACATTAATGCGGCGGACCAACGCAACTGGGCTATTCCACAAATAACAACGGAATGGACTTTAGTTCTGGATGCAGATGAATGGTTATCTCCAGAACTCACAAAAAAAATACAGGATATAATAAAAGACCCCAACAGTCTCGATGGTTACAATATTCGCAGACTGTCTTACTTCTTTGGAAAACTCATTAAACACTGCGGTTGGCATAAAGACTACAATTTGCGACTGTTCCGAACACAGAAAGGGAAATATAAAAAGAAGCGTGTTCATAGTCATGTCGTCGTAGAAGGAACCGTGGGTTATATTCACGAAGTTATGTACCATGATACTTATCGCAATTTTGATGAGTTCCTAAGAACAGCCCACCGATTCACAACATGGGGTGCCGAAGATGCTTATGAACATGGGAAACGAACTCATTGGTATGATTTAACACTTCGTCCTATTTTGCGTTTTATCAAAATGTATTTCTTGAAACACGGTTTTTTAGATGGCTATCATGGTTTAGTTCTTTGTGGATTATCTGCCTTCTCTGTTTATTTAAAATATGCAAAACTCTGGGACTTGCAGAGAAAAAAAACAAAAAACTCCGACACATTCAATAATCCTACGAATATCTTATGAGTTTAATCCGTTTTGAAAATATTTACAAAGCATATCCGGGTAAGATTATTTTAGATGAAGTAAATTTTCAGATAGAAGAGGGGGAACACATAGCCCTTGTAGGAAGAAATGGCTGCGGAAAAACAACCGTTTTTCAATTAATCAGCCAACGAATAGAACCCGACCGTGGAATTATAGAACGACAACGCAACATCCGAATTTCTTATCTCGAACAAATACCTCATTTCCCCTCGGACTTAACATTACTTGAAATTGCAGAAACTGCTTTCAGTGAACTGAAAGAAATTGAAAAAACATTAAAGGAATTTGAAGTAAAAATTTCTAATGGAAATACGGAATTACTCAATGAATACTCAAAACTCCAATCTTATTATCAAGTGCATGGGGGATATCATTATTCTTCCCTTACCAAAAAAGTGCTTTCGGGTTTAGGCTTCTTACACGATAGTTGGTCAAAAAAATTTCATGAACTCAGTGGAGGGCAACAAACGAGGTTGCTTCTTGTCTTATCTCTGCTACAAGATGCCGATGTATTACTTCTGGACGAACCCGATAATTATCTTGACCTTGAAGGAAAAGAATATCTTGAAGAATTTCTAATATCATCTCCAAAAACAATCGTAATTATTTCCCACGACCAGCGACTGCTATCTCGTTTCCCTCAAAGAATACTCGAATTGGAAAACGGAAAAATTATTTCTTATTCTGGCTCTTACCAAAGTTATCGAGAGATAAAAGAACAAAAATATGAAAAGCAACAAGAACTGTATGAACAACAAGAAAAAGAATTGAGAAAACAGGAGGAATGGATTGAACGATTTCGTTACAAAAAAACGCGAGCAAAACAGGTGCAAAGTCGTATCAAACAAATAAATAAAATGGCACTTATAGAAGAACCTCAAAAATATAATCCTAAACTCAATTTCTTTATTGAATCTGAAGAACGAAGCAATTCATTAATATTGCATGCTGAAAATTTGTGTATGCAATATGACAATCAAGTTTTATATAAAGATTTATCATTTCAGTTATACCACGGAGAACGACTGGGAATTATAGGTCCTAACGGTTCTGGAAAAACTACGCTCTTAAAACATTTATTAGGCTACCACAAAGGAACACACGGGATTATCCGATATGGTCATAATGTAAAAATTGCCTATTACGACCAACACCATAATGATTTAAATCCAGAAAATGAAATCCTTCAGGAGGTTTTAGCCGTTCGACCGGATGTAATACCTACTTCCCTTCGTTCTTTTTTAGGGGCTTTTCTTTTTCATGGAGATGATGTGTTTAAAAAAGTAAAAACTTTAAGTGGTGGTGAACAGAGCCGCCTGGCGTTAGCTAAATTAATCTTACAAAAGCCTAATTTACTTTTTTTAGATGAACCCACCAATCACATGGACCTCACTTCTCGAGAAGCATTAGAAAATGCTCTACTCAATTTTGATGGTTCTATTATTCTTGTAACACACGACCGCGAACTTCTGGACGAAATCGTAGAGCGACTTATTGTACTGAAAGATGGGAAAACAGAACTCATCTGGGGAAATTATTCTCACTATTTGTGGCGAGAAAAAAATAATGTTGTAAATAACGATACAAGCACTATCTCTAAAGAACAGAAACCAAACTCTTTCGAACAGGCAAAACAGATAAAGCGTGAACAAAGAAAAAAAGAACGAAAGATGGAGGACATCGAGAAACAAATTGAAATTCTTGAAAGTGAAATAGAAAATTTGGAACTTTCTTTTTCTCAAATAAATCCCAAAGATTTCCAAAAAATTCAAACTCTAAGTTATGAATTAAAAACAAAAAAAGAACTTCTTAATTCACTTTACTCTCAGTGGGAAAAACTGATAGAATAAATAATCAAAAATT